>CAJXSB010000490.1 GCA_913060435.1 uncultured Desulfococcus sp. | reverse complement strand
CTTCTTCATCCCGCCGAAAGGCTGCCGAAGGACAATTGCGCCGGTGGTGACGCGGTTGATGTAGAGGTTGCCGGCTTCGATCCTTTCCTTCCAGATCTGCTGCTCGCGTGCGTCGAGGCTCTCCAGACCGGAGGTGAGCCCATAGCCGGTCTGGTTGACCAGGTCGATGGCGGCGTCGAGGTTCTCCGCCTTCATGACCCCGATGACGGGGCCGAAGAACTCGGTCATGTGGGTGTAGGTGCCGGGCTGGACGTTCCACTTGATGCCCGGGGTCCAGATATAGGGGTTGCCCTCGACGCTGCGCGGCTTAAGCGCCCATTCTTCGCCGGGCTCGAGCTGGGTCAGGGCGCGCTCCAGGTCGCCCTTGGGCGGGTGGACGAGGGGCCCCATCCGATGGCGGAACTGCCACGCGGAGCCCGTGGCGTAGCTTTCGGCCGCGTCGACCAGCTGTTGCCGGAAATGGGGATCCTCGAAGACCTCCGTTTCGAGGATGACCAGCGAGGTGGCCGAGCATTTCTGGCCGCTGTTGCTGAATGCCGAATGAAGAATATTCTTGATAGCCTGGTCGCGGTCGGACATGGCCGTGACGATGGTGGCGTTCTTGCCCCCGGTTTCTGCAGCCAGGAAGACGTCGGGGCGGTGCTCCAGGATCGACATGCCGGTGTCGGTGCCGCCGGTCAGGATGATATAGTCGACCTCCGGGCTCCGGGTGAGCTGGGACCCGACCGTGGACCCGGCGCAGGGCAGGAACTGGAGGGTGTTTTTGGAGACGCCGGCCCGCCAGAAGCACTGGCAGAGTTGCCAGGCGGTCATGGCCGCCGCCGATGCCGGCTTGAAGATGACGGTGTTCCCGGCCGCGAGGGAGGCCAGCATGCCGCCGGCCGGGATGGCCACCGGGAAGTTCCACGGGGTGATGACCAGCGCGACGCCCTTGCCGCGGCAGGTGACGCCCGGAAGTGCTTCCCAGTTGCCCGCGGTCCAGGGGTAGAACTCGGCAAAGTCGATCGCCTCCGAGATCTCGGGGTCGGCCTCGGTAAAGACCTTGCCGGTATTGGCGGCGGCGCAGCCCATGAGGTCGCCGCGTGCCTTCCGCAGTTCGACGGCGACGGCCGAGAGGATGCGGTGGCGCTCGACATGGGGCATTTCGCGCCATCCATCCGGGTCCGCCTTGGCAGTGGCGACGGCGCGTGCGGCGTCCTCGGCGCTTGCCAGGGCGAAACGGGCAGGCACCACCTTTTCCGGGAGCTGGTTGGGGTCGATGCAGTCGACCGCCTCCCGGCCGGAAAAGACAGCCTCGCCGGCCACCACCACGGGGATCTCCTCCGGGGCGTTGCCGGGGCGCTTCATCCATTTATCGCGCACTTCCGCCGCCCACGCTACATTGGCGGGCAGGGACCAGTCCGTATCGGCTTCATTGGCGAATTCACCGGTGTGAAACGGGCCGCGGGGTTCGTCAACGGTCTCGGTGCGGCGATCCTGGGTCCGGCTGGGCGTTGTGCCGGCCTGGTGCTTCCGGCGGCAGGAGGCGAGGAAGCGGTCCCGCAGAAACGCCCACTCCGGGGCGTCGGAGGTGAGGTTGAACGAGTAGCGGAGAAAATTTTCCGCTGCGGTGTTTTCATCCAGGCGGCGGACGAGGTAGGCGATGGCGTTGATGAACTCCTCCCGGGCGGCCACGGGCGCATACAGGAGGATCTCCTCGCCGGTGGTGTCCCGGAGGGCCCGCCAGACATGGTTGGCCATCCCTTCAAGCATCTCGAAGGAGACCGATTCGTTCACGCCGTGCTGTTGGGCTGCCAGGTAGGCATAGGCCTGCTCGAAGAGGTTGTGGGAGGCGATTCCCAGGCGGACCGCTGCGATGTTTTCCGGGCGCATTCCATAATCGACCATCCGCTTGTAGTTGGCGTCGACGTCGAGCTTGTTGTCGTAGGGGGCCAGTGGCCAGTTGTGGATGGCCGACTCGACCAGCTCCATCTCCATGTTGGCCCCCTTCACGATCCGGATCTTGATGGGCGCGCCACCGCCGGCGATACGCTCCCGGGCCCAGCGGGTGAGCTCCCGCTGCTTCTCGAAGGAGTCGGGAAGGTAGGCCTGGAGGACGATGCCGGCTTCATAATCCTGGAACTCCGGCTGATCCAGGGTCTGGATGAAAGCCGCCAGGGTGATGGTGAGATCCCGGTACTCCTCCATGTCGAGGTTGACGAATTTGGGTGTGCTGGTGCCGTCCTTCCGGACGTAGTGGTGCTGCTTGGCGGCCCTGAAGAGCCGGGAAAGCCGCTCCTTGAGGACGGCGACCGTGTTGTCGAAGGCCAGGGAGCTGATCTGGGAGAAGATGGTCGATATCTTGACCGATATGTACTCGATGGACGGGTCCTCCATATCCTGGATATAGGTGGCCAGACGTCCTTCGGCCTCCCTTTCGCCCAGGACCGCCTCGCCCAGATGATTGAGGTTCATGCGGACCCCGTCGCCCCGCCGCTTTTGGAGGTGGGCGTTGAGAACCGCCTTTTCCCCCGGGATGACGGAGCGTGCGCTGTCCTCACGGATCTTTTCGATCATCCTGGGGATGGCGGCGCCCGGTGCATGAACGCCGGCGGTCAGGAACAGGCGCATCAGGAGATCGGAAGA
>CAJXSB010000489.1 GCA_913060435.1 uncultured Desulfococcus sp. | reverse complement strand
CCCGCCCCAGGAGCTGCTCCCCCACCGGGACCATCAGCGGCCCTCCGCTGTCGAGGGCGGGATCCCCGTGGCCCACGCCGCCCGTGGGGGTGAGCGCGATGGTCCGCACGGTTTCGGCGTTCAGGTGCGTCACCACCTCCGCGATGATGCCGCGTTCCCTCCCGATTTCGAGCAGGTGGGTAATCTCCGGGAGCCGCTTGGGAAAGCGCGCATCGATCACGCTGCCCCGGATGGATGCCACCGTTCCCCAATTTTCGGCGGAGTTCCTTTTCATGCTTCAATACCTGCCTTTTTTTCCAGATACCCCGGAGGCTGCTGCGCTGGCAATACAAGGAACTACTTATTCGCGGCCGTATGGAAGCGTACATGTCGTATTCGGGCGGGCATCGGGCAAGAATTCATTTGATTCAGATCGGTTTTTTCAATATATTACAATAATAAACTGGATAAGATTTTGGATAGAACGACCCACCTCATCATCACCGTTCTGCTCGCCATACTCCTGGTGGCCTTCGGCACCGCGGGATACATGCTGCTGGAGGGCTGGGCCATGGAGGATGCGCTCTACATGACGCTGATCACCTTTTCCACGGTCGGCTACGGAGAGGTCCATCCCGTCAGCCAGACGGGGCGATATTTTACCCTGGTCCTGATTGTTCTGGGGGCGAGCTTTTTCCTGTATGTCATCGGGAATGTGGTCCAGTTCCTGGTGGAGGGGCGTATCCGGCTCATTCTGGGGAGGCGCAAATTGGATAAGAAGATCCGTCTGTTGAACCGTCACTTCATCGTCTGCGGGTACGGGAGGATGGGGCGGGCGTTTTGCCGCTACCTCACCCAGAAGCATCACGATTTTGTGGTCATTGAAAAAAACGCCGAGCGGGTTCCGATCATGGAGGAGGACGGCGTCCTGTACATCGTGGGGGGGGCAACCGAGGAGTCGACCCTTCTGAAGGCCGGCATCGAGAGGGCCTCCAACCTCATCACAGCCCTGGGCACCGACCCGGAAAACGTCTTCCTCGTCCTGCTTGCCAAGGGGATCAACCCGGATATCTACGTGGTGGCCCGGGCGAGCCAGAATGCCATCAAGAAGCCCCTCTATGCGGCCCGGGCCGATGTGGTCGTCTCGCCATTCGATATCGGTGCGCGGCGGATGGCCCACGCCATCCTGCGCCCCAACGTGATCCGGTTCCTCGAACTGGCATTCGCCGACGTGACGACGGACATCCACATGGAGGAGGCCACGGTGTCCGCCGGTTCGCGGCTGGTGGGCGTGCCGCTCAAGGATTCAGGGCTCCGTCAGACCCTGGACATCATTATCCTCTCCATCGTCAAGCCGGACGGCAGGCTGATCTTCAACCCCTCGGCCGAGACCCGTTTTGACGCAGGCGACACGCTGATCGTGGTGGGGAAAAAAGAATCCCTGGCGCGGCTCGAAGAAATGCTGCATCCTGGTATGGCGAAAACGCGGCGCTGAGGCGCTGAGGCGCGGGGGCAGCGGGTGTTGCCGTCGGCCGGCCGGCGGGCGGGTGCATCGAATGCCGCGCTTTTCCATGCCCGGGCGCCGGCGGTGGCCCTCACGCTGCATGGCGCTCCCGGACGACTTCGTGGATGATGATTCCCCTTTTTTCCAGCTCGCTGAAGACATCCGACGGATTGAAGGCGAGTTCGGGGATGATCACGCCGGTCTGTGCCACCTTCCCTGCGGCGATGAGGCCGGCGCCGACAGCCATGGGGATGCCCACGCAGCGGGTGTAGGCCCGCAGTTTTTCCCATCCGGTGACGGAGCCGTCCGAAGCGGGGTGGGTGTGGGTCAGCACATGCTCGACTGGTTGACCGTCACGGGACCCGATAACCTGGACATGGAGGGCATATCCATACAGATCGGTCGTTCGACCCTCGGGGGCCTGCTGGAGGTAGGCCCCCACTGCGTCCATGATCCCGAATCTAATTCCGTCCAGGGTCACCGTGTCATTTCGCATGAAGCCCCATTCGTACAGCGCCCGGACCAGCTGCATGTTCTTAGGCGGCCAGGTGCCCCGGACCTCGATGAGCCGAACACCCTTATCCTTGAGGTAGGCATGAGCGGTCCGGGTCTCCGAGTGGGGGATGATCCACTGGGGATGGGTGCCGTAGGGCGCCGGCAGGGCGATGTCGCGCTCCCGGGAAAAGGGGGGCACCTGCTTGAATTCACCGTCCTCGAATACGACCCGGCCCGGCAGATCGGGGTCGTATTCATAGGTAGTGGTTTCGGTGATGGACGGGGAGAAGGCGATGGGCCGAAATGCGCCGTGGCTGACGCGGACGGTATCGACGCTCTCCATCTGGTCTGCTGCATGCCGGACCATCATGTCCGTCACCCCCGGGGTCATGCCGAAGCCCGGGACATGGGCACGGTCTTTCTCCTTGAAAACGGCGTCGTATTTGTATTCCTCGCCGAATCCGTTCAGGTTGATGCCGTGGCATCCCGCCTCGGCGATGCAGGCGGTGGAGAGATCGTTCAGGTGAATCGTGGTACCGTCCACCACAATGTCGTAGCCGGACATGGCCTGAATGGTGCCCGGTTTGTCCTTCAGGTCGACCAGGGTGAAATCGACCCGCGGGTCATTGATGGCCGCGACCAGCCGTCGGCCCTCCGCCTCGTTGAC
>CAJXSB010000488.1 GCA_913060435.1 uncultured Desulfococcus sp. | reverse complement strand
AGCGTTCGATCAGCAGCCCGACCTGCCGGTGAATCTCATGGGAAAGCCGGGCGATGTCCCGGGCTATATCAGGGGTGATCAGGTACCGGTCCGGCACCCGCCGGCGATAGAGATTTTGGAGGCGGCGGATCTGGTCGTGCTTGAGGTCGACGGTATTTCCGTGCAGGTGTTTCATGCCCTCCCGATGGCTGAAATCTCCTCGGGCGCCGGATTTTCAAACCGTGTGTAGGTATTGAGGAAAACAAGATTGACCGCCCCGATGGGCCCGTTCCGCTGCTTGCCCAGGATAATCTCCGCCTTCCCCCGTTTGGGATTGTTCTCGTCCTTATTGTAGACCTCATCCCGGTAGATGAACGCCACCACGTCGGCGTCCTGCTCAATGCTGCCGCTTTCGCGGAGATCCGAGAGCATGGGCCGCTTGTCCGAGCGCTCCTCGAGCTTCCGGTTGAGCTGGGAAAGGGCGATCACCGGCACATCGAGCTCCTTGGCCAGGGACTTCAGCGACCGGGAGATCTCGGAGATCTCCAGGTCCCTCCGCTCGGACGACACCCGGCCCTTCATCAGCTGGAGGTAATCGACGATCACCAGGCCCAGGTTCTTGTCCATCTTGAGGCGGCGGGCCTTGGCCCGGATCTCCACGGAAGAGATGTCCGCAGAGTCGTCGATGTAGATCGGCGCCTCGGAGAGGACCCCTGCGGCCTCGGTCAGCGCGTCCCAGTCATCCCGGCTGAAATAGCCGCTGCGGATCCGGGACGAATCCACACGGGCCTCGGCGCAGAGCAGCCGCATGGAGAGCTGCTCCTTGGACATTTCGAGGGAAAAGACAGCCACCGGCACATTGCCGTCCACCGCGGCGTTCCGGGCGAGGTTCAAGGCAAAGGCCGTCTTGCCCATGCTGGGCCGGGCCGCCAGAATGATCAGGTCCGACGGCTGGAGTCCGGAGGTGAGATGGTCCAGGCGGGTGAAGCCCGTGGGCACCCCGGTGATCAGGGTCTTGTTTCCCTGGCGTTCCTCGAGGGTGTCGATGTTCGATTCGATGAGCTTGCTGATGGGGTGAAACGAGGGGTTGATCTTGTCCTCGGAAATCTCGAAGATCGAACTCTCGGCAAAATTGATGATATCGTCGACATCCCCCTGGGCCTCATAGCAGCGTCGGGTGATCTCCCCGGCCTTCTGGATGAGGCGCCGCAGAGATGCCCGGTCGCGTACGATCCGGGCATAATGGGGGGCGTTGACGGCTGCCGGCGCCGCGTCGGTCAGCCATGAAAGATAGGTGACGCCCCGATGGCCGCTGCCGCCGATCTCCTCCATGACCCCTTTTTCGGTGAGCCGGTTGACCAGGGTAACGAGGTCGACCGGCTCGTTTCGGGTGAAGAGATCGACGATTCCCTCGTAGATCTTCTGATGGGAGGTGGCGTAGAAGTCTTCGGGAGACAGGATCTCGACGATGTCGATGAGCGTCGAGTCATCCAGAAGGATGGCGCTCAAAAGGGATTCTTCCGCCTCGATGTTCTGGGGGGGAAGCTTGTATGCGGTATCGAGATCCCGCTGTATCGATTTTACGGCCATGCGTCTCCATTTCATGGGCATGGGGCGTCATCATCATCCACCGGCATGCCTTGATGCGATTCGACCTATTCCGGCTGTTCTTCAGGGACCACCTCCACGGTGATCTCGGGCTCGACGTCATTGTAGACCCGGACCGGAACGCTGTAGGTGCCGATGGTCTTGATCGACTCCGGCAGGAGAACCATCTGCTTGCGGACCTCGACCCCCTGCTTGGAGAGTGCATTGACGACGTCCCGCACCGTGACAGAGCCATAGAGGCGGTCTTCATCGCTGACCCTGGCGGCGATGGTGACGGATACATCCGCCAGCCGGGCAGCCATCTCCTCGGCGAGGGCCTTTTCCTTTGCAATCTGTACCTCAAAGCGCTTTTTTTCGAACTCGAGCCGCTTCCGGTTGGCCGGGGTGGCCAAAACGGCCTTCGCCTGGGGCAAAAGATAGTTTCTGGCGTATCCTTTGGCAACACTGACCTCGCTGCCGATGATACCCAACGTTTCGATGGTTTCTGTCAGGATGACTTTCATATTCAACCTCCCTCAGGGATGGATTCACTCTTCTTTTTGGGTGTAGAGTTTTCTGAAATTGAACCAGATATCGAAAAAGCCGATGCCGATCACCAGAAAAAACAGAATCTGCTGAAGGGCGATAAACAGATAAATGCAGATCCGGAAAAACAGGGGCAGCCGCTTCTTCTCCAGGAAAAAGGAGATGATGGCGATCCCGGAAAAGAAATAGACCGTCATCAGGATGATCAGGCCGTTGACGCCGATCATCCGAAGATTCTTGTCCGGCAGGAGCAGCAGGATGCCGCTGGCGATGGCACCCCATACCAGAAATTCCGGGGGCCGCCATTGATTGAGGCGCCCGAAATCCGGGAAGGCGAGGCCGTACCGGCGGGCTGCCGGCCTGGCGATCAAAAGGGTCGTCCACGCCGCCACCAGCACCGAAGAGACGGCCAGCGCCGGAAGGATGCGCACCAGAAAAAAACGGATGGCATCCAGGGATTCGGCCAGCGCCTGCATGACCTCATCGGCCATTCCAACGCTTTGATAGAGGGCCATGGTCATCTGCAGGTTCCGGTCCA
>CAJXSB010000487.1 GCA_913060435.1 uncultured Desulfococcus sp. | reverse complement strand
CTGGACATAGTAGCGTCCGGCCCAGTCGTCATCATAATCCAGGGGAGCCCCGAAGTTGCCGGTGCCGGCAAAACCGACCTTGAGGGCCGGCGACACACTGTAGCTGAGGAAGGCCCCCCCGCCGGGAAACCACCCATTGGCGCCAACGGTCAGTCCGCCATCTCCGCCGCCGAGACCGGGCGACGTGCCGGATCCGACGGAGAACTCGGTGTTGTTCCAGAAAACCTGCCCTGCGGCCAGAAACTGCGTGCCTTCCAGCCGCGTCATGCCGGCGGGGTTGGTAAATGTGGTTGCTGCGTCCTGCGCCCGTGCGCCGTAGCCTGCCGAGGCGAGGCCGACATCCGCTGTTCCGACCTCGTAGAGGATCAGACCGCCCGCCATGGCAGGCCCCGCATGAACCAGGCCCCAGCAGACCAGAAGAGCCGTAGAAATCCACCTGAAGATACCAATGGCTGCCTGTCGCGTTCTCATAACATCCCCCCTTTTTTCTCCCTCCGATCCTGCACTGTTTTATTCCGCCAGTTCGATCTCTCCGGGTCGACAGGCCTTCTTGAAGAACGGCTCGAGCGGACCGCAGAGGCACAGGAGGCTGTTCCAGCCCTTGCCCGGAAGGGTTTGGATCCAGTTGTTCTCTTTGCCGGCCGGCGCCGCGGGGCCGAAATAGGCGTCCACCGAGCCGTCTGCATTTACCAGAAGACCTTTGGTTTGGCTGCTAACCAACGGCCAGTCCTGATCGTTCTGCAGCATCGAACGGGTCTGGTTATCGTATCTCAAGAAAAATCTCTCTTAGAGCTTTCTGTCCGGCGGCGTCGATGCCCAGCCCCTCGGCGAAGTATTTCTCTATGGTTCCGTAGCGCCTCCGCATCTCTTCGAAGGACGCTTCCAGGTAGGCTTTTTTCACCCCGAAGATGGCCACAGGGATGTCGCGGTCGCCGCCGGCCGCAGCGAAACTGTCGATCACATGCTGGAACTGCGGTAGGGTGTAATCGTTGCTCCGCAGGAAGTCTGCCATGACGGTCTCCTTTGGCACGCCAAGCAGCGTAAGCAGGGCGCCGGCAGCCCACCCGGTGCGGTCCTTGCCGGTGGTACAATGGAAAACCGCGGGCAGCTTCCGGGGGTCTGCCAGCGACAGGAATAGGGTACGGTAGGACTGCGTTGCGCTCGGCAGTGAGACAAACTCTCGATAGGCCTCCTTGAAGAGCGCCTCGATCCTGCCGCCGCCGAGCACCTTGTTCGCCTTCTTCGGCTGGTGCATCAGCGCTTCGAGCTCCGCCGGCGCGGCGGACTTGGCGTCGGCCAGGACATTCAGCAGGTGATACCGGACCCCGGACGGCATCTGGTCGGGCTTGACCTTGACCTCGGAAGCGGTGCGCAGATCGTAGTCGTTCTTCAGGCCGATGCGTTCGAGCTTCTTGATGTCCTCGGCGCTCATTGGATGGAAGACGTCAGAGCGGTAGACGAGCCCGCACGCCACAGTCGCGCCGTCTCGGGTCTTGTAGCCGCCCATGTCGCGCAGGTTGGGCACTGCGGAGATGCCCAGCGCGCGGCCGAGGCTCTGGCCGGCCGAGAGTTGCGGCAGATTGACGGTGGGCGTCTGCGCGAAAACAGTCAGGCAACCGACGGTCACCAGCGCAACGGTTGCGGTGACCCGGGCAAATCGAAGCAAATTCATCGTCATATCCTTCCTTACCTAAACGCCGTCCTTGAGGTTCTTCAGACAGTTGAAAGATTGCAGAGCACCCTTGGGGGCGTCGATAACGACAGCCCAATGCTGCCGTGCGGGGTATCCGCTCATCTCAACACTTCTTCAATGGTTCGCTTTCCCGTTGGGCAGGCGATACGACCGAACCGAATTTCAGGCGGTTCGATCGCCATTTCCACCACCAGGAGCGCCTTCCGGAATTCATCTGATCGCAGGTGCTTTTTCAGATTTTCCTCGTCACTCCAGGCCGCTTCGAACATCAGCGTATTCGTCTCCAACGCGTCCTGGTAGAGGCAGCAGCTGAGGCACCCCTCCTCTATTTTCACCCGCTCGATCAAGGAGGCGAGAATGTCCTGCGCCTCTTTTCGCTTCCCGCCTGCAAACCGCATCCGGATGGTCACATGGGCACAGACGGCAGTGTTGTGCTGATCGGCCCCGTCAGGAATGATCAATTTTGGTGTTGTCAACGGATGCCCCCGAAATGAGTCTTCATCATGAGACGCTGCGGCCAGACCTCCACAACAGAATGCTAAAATCATGCCCACACAGGATAGCGGCGGTGAGGGTTCGGTACCCGCTGTATTCATAAAAAATATGGTGAGAACGAAAGAATGGAGAAGAAGAGGAAGGGAGCGTCGGTGCCCAAATAACAACAGCATGCCCAAATATGGGCATTAAACCGGTGGGCGTTTGATGCCGAGTTTCTTCATTTTCGCCTGCAGGGTCGAACGTTTCAGCCCCAGGATATCTGCGGCCCCGTTTTTACCCGAAACGCGCCAGCCGGTGTTGGCCAATACGCTGAGGATATGCCTGCGGACGATCTCCTCCAGGGTCGAGATGGATGCCACCGTATCGGATTGGTGATGGGACGGCTGGGAGAAAAGGACTCCTCCGCTGCTGATAATCATGGCATGCTCCACGGTATTGCGAAGTTCTCTGGCGTTTCCCGGCCAAGCGCAGCACTTCAGGGCCTCCATTTTTTTTCG
>CAJXSB010000486.1 GCA_913060435.1 uncultured Desulfococcus sp. | reverse complement strand
GGGGGGTGGGGGGGTGGGCACGGGTGACGATGCCCAGGGCCTCCGCCATGAACCGACGGCCGCCGCTCCCGGGGAGGAAAAAGACCTGGTAGGGGTGGGTCAGGCGTCGGCGGATCCGCGCCAGCCGCTCGCCAGCGCACGGCCCGTTGAGGATGACCTTGAAGATCCCCGCCCCGTCGGAAAAGGTTGTCATCCCGGAAACCCGGCGGCACGCCGGATGCGGCCCCGGGGCCGGATGTCCTCGATATGCCAGGTCCAGATCCGGCCCGGGCGAAAGGGAGATGTCGAAGGCATCCTCCGCGTAGATCCAGGCGTCGGCCAGGGCCCCTGGCGAGAAGGCCGGGGTCTCCTGGACCGTGTAGGGCGGCCGCGGGTCGAAGACAAGCCCGAGGGAGTGGTGGGACCGGCGGAACGGGGTGCCCGGCAGCACCGAGAGAAAGAAGACCTGGATGTCGTCGGCCAGCCCATTCTCCGCGACGAAGTCGACCGATCGGCGGAACCCGTCGGGGGTATCGCCCGGGAGCCCGAGGATCAGGTCGATCTTCGGCCGAATGCCCGCCTGGCGGAGGTGCCCCAGCCCCGCCAGGAAGCGCTCCAGGTCCATGGGCCGATTCATGAGGCGCAGGGCCTCGGGCGTGGTCGTCTGGAGGCCGATCTCGAATTCCGTAAACCCCGCCCGGGCGAATCGTTCCGCCAGGCCGCGGTCCACGGCCTCGGCCCGGATTTCGCTCTGGAAGGCGATCCGCCGGCCCCGGTTGATCCCGGCGATCTCATCCAGCAGGCCCCGCAGGCCGGCACGGGCGTTGAGGGAGGGATCGAGCAGGAAGACCTCGGGCACCCTCCGGTCCCGGGCCCACCGGACGCCCTCCAGCACCGTCTCCGCGGGCACGGCCGCGATCCTCCGACGGTTTTTGCCGTAAAAGCAGTAGCCGCATCGGTAGGGGCATCCCCGCTGGGTCTCGATGAACATCACCGCCTCGATCCCGGGGTCGAGGCATCCGGCGACATAGGGGCTCGGCGCGGCCAGAAAGAGGGCCTCCGCGTCCTCCGCACCCTCTTTCCGGGACCAGGCCGAAGGATCCCGGAGCAGGCGCTGGAAGAGCGCCTCCCCGTCGCCGTAGGCGCGAAAATCGACCGCAGGGCTCCGGACGAGGGGGTTGTCCGGCGTCACCTCGGGACCGCCGAAAAGAATGCGAACCGGCCGGCGCCGCCGGAGCTCGCCGGCGATATGCAGGGTCCGCATTACGTTCCAGCTGAAGACCGTGAATCCCACCACGTCTGGCTCCCGGGCAATGACGGCGTCGACGAGGGCCGCATCCCCGAGATAGGCGGCAGCGCGCTCGGGCAGGATCTCCACCGACGATCGGGAAGCGGTCTCCGCCGCCTGCTTCAGGCAGGCCGCCGCCAGGGGGATGTTGCCTGTCCGCTTCGGGTAGCTGAGCTGGGGGATCGGCAGCTGCGCCAGCAGCACCTTTCGTATCGGCGTCATGGGTCGGATTCCCTTGTTGTCTTTCTTCCGATTCCGGGCTTCATGTTCCGGGAGGTGTCGGTCCAATGCCCGGAGCCCAATGTTTTTATTGATTTTCATTCATTTTTTGGATATTATACATAAACAATGTCGACAGGGATGCGCGTTCGGCCGCCACTCCCATTGAGGCGTCTATCCTTTTGGCGGTGTGGCGCAAGGAACGGAAGCAAAATCCGGTGCCATCATTGTCCCATCAATCAGGTTCCGTTCCTAGATATGGCGTACGGCCGTCTTGTGCAACGCTTTTTCCCGCAAGTGCTGACGCTCATTGAGCACGCTGCCGAACACGACCATTTGAATTTCAGCAGACATTATCCGCTCCGGTTTCGACACCGATGCAACCCGATACGGTTCCGCCTCTCCTCCCTGGATTCCAATGCGGTCACGTTCCGCCAAGCCATAACGTATCCATCGGATCCGGGAGGACCCGGCTCGGACATTGCGCCATCGGCATCGCTGCCGGCCATGACCGCCGACGGAACGTCCGGGCTTCCATCCGGCGGCGCCGGTGCTCGATGCCGCAAACTGCCCATCAACAGACCCATTATTCAAAGGAGGGAAATCAACATGACGGCACAAGAAAGCTTTGCATCCGCGATGGCCCTGGAAAAGGAATACGACTTCGAGGGCGCCAAAAAAATCTATGCAGACCTGGCCGAAAACGCCCAGGATACGGTCATCCAGGAGAAGAGCCGCAGCCGGCTGGAGGACATGGACGACCTCATCGCCGAAAAGGCCGTCTATGCCCGAATCGACGAAAACGCCCGACGGGTCCTGTCCGAAATCGGCCTCAACATTTCAGACTACCAGGTCCTGATGGATCTCCTCATGGAAGCCGACGCCATCGACTTCGAGAGCGAATCGGCGGTCTTCATCCCCATCAAGCGGGAGTACATCGACCGCTGCATCGAGCAGTGCCCCCGGGAATGGCCGGGCGACCCCGGCCTCAACACCTTCGGCACCGGCGCAACGCCGCCGTTCCTGAAGCGGCCCGGGAGCGACGACCTCCGGCAGGCCGACCGGAGCGAGTTCGAGGAGATCGCCCGGGCGGTGGGCGAGCATTCGGACGTGGTGGGCATCTTCAGCCTGCCGGTGGCCACGGACAAGAGCGTCTCGGCCTTTGAAGTGGCCCAGATCATGGAAAAGCATTTTCCCGGTTTCA
>CAJXSB010000485.1 GCA_913060435.1 uncultured Desulfococcus sp. | reverse complement strand
CTCAAAAAAATGTATCGGACCATCATGGATGACCATTTCCCGCCGAAAATGGAGATCAGCTTCGTAGACGGCGCGGAGCGGCAGACCCTCTTCTACGAAAAGGCAACGTGGACCATCGACGGCGTTCAGAAAGGGCTTCGGTATGGGGAGAACCCCGGCCAGGAGGCGGCCCTCTACAGGCTGGTCAACGGCAATCTTGTGCTGGGGGAGACCGAAACCATCCTGCCGGGCCAATACCTGGCCTCGGATGTAGCGCTGCTCCAGTCGGGCAAGCACCCCGGAAAGACCAACCTGACCGACACGGACAATTCCCTTAACATCCTCCGCTACCTGGACGGCAGGCCGACGGCCGTCATCGTCAAGCACAACAATCCCTGCGGCGTGGCCCAGGCGGAGACGCTCTCGGAGGCCTATGAAAAAGCCTACATGGCCGATCGCGTCGCTGCCTTCGGCGGCTGCATCGCCCTCAACCGCCCGGTGGACAAAGCGACGGCCGAGGCTGTGTCCGCGCAGTACGCCGAGGTGGTGGTGGCGCCGGATTTCGAGGAGGGCGTCCTGGACATCCTGGGCCGTCGGAAAAACCTCCGGGTCATCCGCATCGGCAACATCGGGCGCCTTCAGGATTTCATCGGCAAGCGGTTCGTGGAGTTCAAGAGCCTCATCGACGGCGGTCATATCGTTCAGTGGTCATTTGTTCCGGCGGCAAGGACGCCTTCGGACCTCAAGCTCGCCGAGTGCGAATACCAGGGGAAGACCTATCGGATCCAGCGGGAGCCGACGCCCCGGGAGGTGGCGGACATGATCTTCGGGTGGCTGGTCGAATCGGGCATCACCTCAAACTCGGTGATCTACGTCAAGGACCTGACCACCGTCGGCATCGGCACGGGCGAGCAGGACCGCGTGGGCGTGGCGGAGATCGCACGGGACAAAGCCTACCGGAAGCTGGCGGACCGATACTGCTTCGAGGCGCACGGCATCCCCTACAACGACCTTGACGACGACGCCAAAAAGGGAGAGATCGATGGGAAGGTGGCTGCGGAGCGGGGCGGCCTTGTCGGCGCGGCCATGGTGAGTGATGCCTTTTTTCCCTTCCGGGACGGCATCGACGTCGGCATCCGGGAAGGGGTGACGGCGGTGATCCAGCCTGGTGGATCCGCCAACGATTATCAGTCGATCGAGGCATGCAACGCGGCGGACGCGACCATGGTCTACACCGGCCAGCGCAGCTTCAAGCACTAACTGCTGCTGCGGCGGGGGGCGGACGTTCCGGGTGTGCTGCGGCGCGTCAGCCCCTGTCGCCGCTGATCTCTCGGGAGGCAAGGGTGTGGACGGCGACGGCGCTGTCCAGGCAGGAACGGGCCAGGTCCACCAGGTGACGGTGGTGGGTAAAGAAGATGACCTGGGTCTTTCGGGCGAGCTCGGCGAGTGCGTGAAGGGTGGCCTCGGCACGCATGTCGTCGAAGTGTACAAGGATGTCGTCCACGACAAAAGGGAGGGCTTCGCTCTTCCGGAGGTAGGCTTCGAGGCTCGCCAGGCGTATGGCGAGATAGAGCTGATCGGCGGTCCCGTCGCTCATGCCCGATACATGGACCACCTCCCGGCCGCCGGGCCGGACCCCCACCAGCACCGCATCGTTTCGGTCGTCGAAATCCAGGCGCAGCCCTTCGAAGGAGCCCAGGGTCATCCGTGAAAAGAGCTGGGTGGCGCGCGCCAGGATCGGCCCCTGATTTTTCTCCCGATATCGCTCCATCGCCCGGTTGAGGAGGAGGGCGGCCATCTTGAGGCGAAGATACCGTTCTGCGTCGCCCCGGATGCCGGCGATCAGCACCTGACGCTGCTCAGCGATCTCTGCAGCGCGACGGCCCCCGTCCATCGTGGCGAGCTCCGTTCGATGGCTGCCGATGGCCTGGTCGAGAGCGGATTTTTCCCGGTACCGCTGGTCGAGCGTCTCGTCGATGCGTTCGATCTGGAGCCCGATGGTGTCCGGATCGATAGACGCCGACTCTGCCATGAACGCCTCGAGGGGCCTGCCGGCGCTCAGGGATCGGAGATGCGCTTCGATCCGTGCCAGCTCGTCTTCGACCTGACGGCGTTCGGCAGACCGCGCCTCGGCAGCCCGGAGTTGATCGACGGTGCCGCATCCGGCCTCCCGGCAGAGGGCTTCGAGCTGGGCCTGGATCTGCTGGATCCGCTCGGATGCCTCCTTTTCGGCATTCCGCTCCTGGACCAGCTGCCGCTCCAGTCCTTCGCGGGTGGCCTTGACGCTGCGGGCGCCGGCCAGTCGTGCGTTCAGCTCCCGGACCGCCGGGACCGGCGGAAAGTCTGCCAGATCCGGGGCCTGGATTGCCACGAGCTCTCGAACCTTCTCTGTGAAGGCCGCCTCGTCACGGCCGATGCCGCGGATGCGCCCTTCGAGTTTATCGGCCTCCTTGAGTGCATCGAAAAGGGCATTCAGCTCCCCCAGGATCCCGTTGGCCTGGGCCGGCGTTCCATCGGCATCCAGCCCCAGGGGGCGGACGGCCGCTTCCCATTGCCGGCGCCATTGCTGCAGATCCTCGGCTGCTTGCGCCTGGCGTGCCCTTGCTTCTTGATACTCTTCGCTGCGCTGGGCCAGGTCCGCCGAGATCTGGGCCCGGCGGGATTCGAGCTGCTCCGCTTCAGAGACCACTGCTGCGGCCTGGGCAACCAGGCGGGCGAGCGCGGGG
>CAJXSB010000484.1 GCA_913060435.1 uncultured Desulfococcus sp. | reverse complement strand
GACAAGCCTCACGGGCGTCACTGTGAACAGCTCCGGTGGCATGGCCTTATGGCGCTTCATCAAGGGGTCGCCCGCCCTCTATTTTCCCCATGTGGCCAGCGGGGGGGTCTGGGAGACCGAGATCGGCATGATCAACGACACCGAGAGCGAGACCATCACCGGTGACCTGGTCGCCTACAGTGATCTGGGCGCGGAGGTCTCCCGCACGGAGGTCTCCCTGGCGCCCCGGGGGCGGCGGGCCATCATCGTCGGAGATGAATTCACCGATCCGGGCCAGATCGGGTACCTCGTCTTCCAGCCGGATGGCGACCATCTCTGCAGGGGATACACCAAGTTCTACAGAAACGGGATGTACCGCGTGGCGGTGCCCGCCGTCGCCGAGCTGAACATGGACACCATCTACATCTCCCACATCGCCTCCGGCCCCGAGTGGTGGACGGGCGTGAGCCTGCTCAACACCAGCGCCGATGCCAGGGAGATCACCATGGAATTCAACACCGGCGATACGGTGACCCGGACGCTGGCCGCATTTGAGCACACCGATTTCACCATCCGGAGCCTTTTCGGCGGCACTGCGCCGGCGGGTGTCGCGTCTGCCGTGATCCGGAACGCCGACGGCATCATCGGCCTCGAACTCTTCGGCAGCACCGAGACCAGCGGGAGCAGCTACCTGAGCGGCATTCTGCTTACGGACGACACCGCCCAGGACATCTACTACCCCCATGTGGTCAGCGGCGTGAACTGGTGGACCGGCATCGCGGCCTACAACCCTGCCGACACCGCCACCAACCTCGAGATTACCACGTATGACGCGGCCGGGAGCATCCTGGAGACGACCGACCTCAGCCTGGATGCCCGGGAGAAATTCATCGGCACGGCCGAAAGCCTCGGGTTCCCGGCGGCAGCGGCCTGGTTCCATATCCACGCCGACGCCCCTGTCACCGGGTTTGAGCTCTTCGGCACGACAAACGGGCAGCAGCTCGGCGGGTATGCCGGGGTCGGCATCCAGAGAACCGAGGGGGTCTTTGCCAAGATCGAGAATGACGGGTGGACCGGCATCGCCTTTGTCAACACCGAGAATGAGAGCGCCACCGTAGCCATCACCGCCTATGACGACGGCGGGACGGCGGTCGCATCGGAGTCCCTGGCCCTTGGCGCCTACGAAAAGGTGATCGGGCTGGCCCCGGAGCTTTTCACGGATGACATCACCGGCGCCACCTATATCCATTTTTCGTCGAGCGGCAACGTGGTGGGATTCCAGCTCAACGGATCCTCCGACGACATGATGCTCGACGGGCTGCCCGGCATGTAGTCTGTCGAACCGGGGCGCCGCCACGGGCGCCGGCAGATTCAGCGAAAGGCAGGATGTGGAATAGGGCTCCTAATAACGCCTCAAGCGGTCGAGGCCCGCAAGGGCCGCCGACCGCTTTTCGTGTTTTGGTGCGGTATCGAGAAATCTTTTATAGTAGGTCTTGCTGCTGGTGTACATGCCGATCTTCTCGTAGCAGGCGCCCATCCAGTAGAACAGCGCCGGCTGCTCGCCGGCATAGCCTTTTTTTTCGGCCTCCCGGAAATAGGAGAGGGCCAGGGTGCAGTCGTTGTGGAACTCCAGGTGCAGCCAGCCCATTTCCGCCGAATGCTCCGCTGTGGGGTTCAGCTTGTAGGCCCGGTACATCGCCTGGATGGCCTCGCGGCTCCGGACCTCCCGGGGATCCATTTTCGTTTTGAAGTAGTAGCTGGCCCGGGTGTGCCAGAGGTCGGCGCTGTCGGGGTAGCGGCGGAGCCCCTCTGCTATCAGGCGTTTGGCCTTGTGCCAGTCTTTGGCGTTGATGGCGATGTTGGCTTCCCGGTCATAGTCGGCAGCGTTCTCCAGCTGCTGGGGCGGCTTCGGCGGCCGGGTTTGGGCGACTTGTTTTTTCGGCTTTTTCACCCGCCGTTTTTTCACGGGCTTCTTTGTTGGTGTTTCGGCCGCAGGCGGCGCGGGGTCGTAATGTCGGATATATTCGACGGCGGCATTGTCACTGCGGCCGGAAAAATGAAGCGCAACCCCATTTTGAGGATACATTTCGACCAGGTATCCCCGGTCGTCTCGGCGGGTCTCCGCCGGGGAGCCAAGCTGGAGCCATTCCCGGTATTCGTCTTTGAGATAGGGATCCCTGGAATAGACGTCGATGGCCCTGATGACGCCGGTTTTCCGGTGAAAGGTAATGGAGAGTCGCCGAGCCTCGAGCCGGGGTTCGTAGTCGTACTGAACCCCCGCCACGACCTCCCGGATGGGGGCGCCCAGTTTCTTTTCAGCGTCGCTCCGGGTCGATCGTCCGGGCTGCAGCGTCATGAAGGTTTCGGCGATGCTGATATGGGGGACTGACAGCAGCACGGCTGCGACCGCGAGTCCCATCATGGCCATGGCTTTCGATATCTTCATTCCGCCTCCTCCATCGGGTATTCCCGAGATGATCATCCGACGCCCCGCTAATAGTCTTTGTAGCCTTCCATGCAGCGCTGGATTCTGGACTCGTTTCTTGCGATGCAGTCTGTACATTCTTTATCAATGGTGGTGCTGAAGAGGAGGGCACCGCACATGGGGCAGACGAGCCGGATGCATTCATCCCGGCCGCGCGGCGGCCCCAGGCCGACGCCCGCGGCGGCTTCCGGCTCAGGGCTGGGCCGCCCGCCGGACGTCGGTCCGGCCGAGCTCTTTCCGGCACCGGCG
>CAJXSB010000483.1 GCA_913060435.1 uncultured Desulfococcus sp. | reverse complement strand
GTCGAAGATGGTCTGGGCTTCGAACATGCCGTAAAAATCCCCGACGCCGGCGTGATCGCGGCCCAGGTCAACGGCGAACGGGTCCGGGTCCGCATGACCGACCCGGCGGATCTTGACATGGACAAGCGTGTGGAGACCCGGGGCGGGCCGCTGTCGCTGGGCTTCGTCGACACCGGCGTTCCCCATGTGGTGCTGCCGGTCGGGGACGTGGACGGGGCCGATGTCCTCGAACTCGGCCGGGAGCTCCGGTACCACCCCGCCTTCGCCCCCCAGGGCGCCAATGTCAATTTCACCGCCCTCCATAAGGACGGGCGGATCTTCAACCGGACCTACGAACGCGGCGTGGAGGGGGAGACCCTCGCCTGCGGCACCGGATCGGTGGCGGCGGCCCTGATCATGGCGGACCGGGCGAATCTGGATTCTCCGGTCACCGTGGTGCCCAGAAGCGGTGAAGCCCTGACCGTCTATTACGACAAGGCCGGGGACCGTTTCCATAATGTCTTCCTGGAGGGGAATGCCCGCGTTATCTGTACCGGTGAATTCTGGGAGGACGCCTGGAACTGGACGGAAAACGGCGGCACCGGGAACGGTATTTCATGATGTCGGGTTCGGGATCGATCGCCTTCATCTCCCTCGGCTCCAATATCGGCGACAAATACCGGTACTGCCGGGAAGGGATCGCCGCCCTCGAGGCCGACGTCCAAACGGTGGTCACGTCGCGCTCGCCGTTTTACCGGACCGAGCCGGTCGACTACCGGGACCAGGACTGGTTCGTCAATGCCGTGGTCCGCATCGAGACCCGGCGCGACCCGCTGGCGCTCCTTGCGCTGCTGAACGCCATTGAGGCCCGGGCCGGCCGGAAGCGGGGCGGCGTCCGGTTCGGACCGCGGACCCTGGACATGGACATCATCTTCTACGGCGGCCGGATTATGACGGATCCGGCGCTCACGTTGCCCCATCCGCGGATGCACAAAAGGCGCTTTGTATTGCAGCCGCTTTGTGATATAGACCCGACCATTGTGCACCCCGTATTCCATAAAACCGTCCAATATCTCCTCGATCATCTCGATGATGAAGGCCAGGAGATTCACCCCTACAACGAGCAGGGAGCACCATCGTTTTGATCCGACTGCTGATCATTGCCGGTCTGGTCTATTTTCTATACCGGAAATACCGTTCCTGGCAGGAGAGCCTTGCCGACAGGCGTGAAAAAGGCGAGACGGCCATAGAGGACATCATGGTCCAGGATCCCCATTGTGGAACCTATTTTCCCAGGCGGGAAGGGGTGCTCCTCCGGTTCGACGGAGAAGATCTGCTGTTTTGCAGCAAAAAATGCCGGGACGCTTTTGTCGCCGAGCATACCAATACCACCACAGGAGGATAAAAGGGAATGAAGTTTTTTATTGACACGGCCAATATTGCCGAGATCCGGGAGGCCAACCGCATGGGCATGGTGGACGGCGTGACGACCAACCCGTCCCTCATCGCCAAGGAAGGCGGTAATTTCAAGGATATCATCCAGGAAATCTGCGAGGTTGTCGACGGCCCCATCAGCGCGGAAGTCATTGCCCTGGACGCCGACGGCATGGTCAGCGAAGCCAAGGAGCTTGCAGGGATCCACAAGAATATCGTCGTCAAGATTCCCATGACCGTGGACGGCCTCAAGGCGGTCCGGACACTGAAGGATGAAGGGATTCGGACCAACGTCACCCTGATTTTTTCCCCCCTTCAGGCCCTGATGGCGGCCAAGGCCGGAGCGACCTACGTCAGCCCTTTTGTGGGACGCCTGGACGACCTCTCCCAGGACGGCATGGTGCTCGTGGAGCAGGTGGTCGACATCTTCGATACCTACGGATATGAAACCGAGGTTATCGTGGCCAGCGTCCGCAATCCGATTCACGTGCTCGAGAGCGCGCTGATGGGCGCGCACATCGCCACCATCCCGTTTAATGTGCTGGGCAAGCTCGCGGCCCATCCCATGACGGACAAGGGCATCAAATCCTTTCTGGATGACTGGAACAAGCGGAAACACTAACCGGGATGGCGGCCGCTGCAGCGTTTGAAGCAGCAGCCCGAAAAGGGGAGCTGTTCAGCATGAAACGATGGGAAAAGATGGGCAAGGCGCTTCGCAACCCCAACTGTTTGACGATGTTTCGCATCATTGCCGCGCCGGGTATCGTGATCCTGCTCCTGTTCCCCAACCGCTTCACCACCGCGCTGGCCATGCTCCTTTTCAGTGCTGCGGCGATTTCCGACTACCTGGACGGATATTTCGCCCGGCGGTGGGGGATGATCTCGAGCTTCGGGAAGGTCATGGATCCCGTGGCCGACAAGCTGCTGGTCTCCAGCTCCCTGATCATGCTCTCCTCGCTGGGCTGGATTCCGGCCTGGGTGGTCTGCATCATCATCGGCCGGGAGCTGGCCATCACGGGGCTGCGCGTGGTGATCATCGAGAGCGGGGAGGACATCTCCGCATCCTGGCTGGGCAAGTACAAAACCGGCTTTCAGATCGCCGCCATCATCAGCCTTCTGATCCATTACCCCTATTTCGGCATCCATTTTCATGCCATCGGAATGTTTTTTCTCTGGGGTGCCCTTGTCTTTACCATCTGGTCGGGAATCGATTACTTCATCAAGTTCAGAAAACTGATCGATCTTTGATTTTTCTATTGACAGCAAGGGGATAATTCGTTAAAAGCGTATTCCGTTTGAGCGGGAATAACTCAGTGGTAGAGTGCGACCTTGCCAAGGTCGAAGTCGCGGGTTCAAATCCCGTTTCCCGCTCC
>CAJXSB010000482.1 GCA_913060435.1 uncultured Desulfococcus sp. | reverse complement strand
GGCCTCGAGGGGGCCGAAGCCTTCAAGATCTTTGTCGACCGGAAGGGCAGGGACGCCATTCCTGAGCTGGCCGAACGTACCGGCATCAAGGAGCCGTATATCCGCCGGCGCCTGATTGTCCTGGACCTGCCCAAGCGAATCCTGTCCGCCTGGGGACGCGGCGATCTCAGATTCGGTCACCTGGAGCAGCTGGCGCGCATGAACGACAAGCAGCAGCGGTCATCCATCTTCGATGATCTCATGAAGCAAAGCAAACACCACCAGGTCACGGTTAATGATCTGAAGCAGATGATCGCGCGCATCTCCCCTGCCCTGAAGAGTGCCCGGTTCGATCCCGAGGCCTGCTTGTCCTGCAGCCAGAACACCAGTGTGCAAGCCCAATTGTTTGACCTGGGCGACGGGGATCCGCGCTGCAACCGGCCTAAATGCTTCAAGCAGAAGCAGGAAGCCCATTTGCTGAAGCACTGGAACCGCACCAAGTATTACCGCAAGTACGGCGTCAAAGGATTCCGCTTTGACGAGGAGGTCAGCTGGAACGATTATGAAAGTTTCTGGGGCAGCGACAAGCCCACCAAAAAATGCCGGTCCTGCGAGCACCACCTGGCCATCCTGTATATTGACGGCACATCCAGCCACGACCGCGCGTGCTTCGGCGATAAGGAATGCTTCAACCGAACAAAATCCATCAGAACCACTTCCGACAACACCAATAAATCCGATGCCCGGCCCAAGGACGGCCCCCGGGTGTCCTGGCACGGGGAACTCTTCCGCGAGATCTTTTTCCAGGAGCAGCTACCCCAACGCTTCGAGTCCGTCGAGCCCGGCAGCCTTACTGTCCACCAGCTGGCCCTGTTCTCCATGATCCGGGGCAACAGCGGGATCCACGATTGGTACGCTGAACACCACGGCGTAGGCAAAGCACTATGGGAAGGCGGGCCCATGGCCCTGGACAGCAAGGCTCTGTTCCAGCTGATCGCCGGCATGAACGAGGCGCAGGTGGCCGAAGAGATCAAGGCCGTTGCCCTGCAGTTCCTGCTATCCAATGAGTATCTCACCAACGAGCGGTGGTTGGCGGCCCGGCACATCGGCATCGACCTTTCGCGCGAGTGGCGCTTCAACCAGGAGTACCTGGCCAAAAAAACCAAGGGCGAGATGCTGGCCTTCGGCGAGCAGCTCGGCCTGTTTGACGATCCCATGGCCATGGCCTTCCTCACGGATACCTTAAACAGGAAGACATTCAAAGCCTGCAAGAAGGTAGAGCTAATCCGCGTATTCCTAGAGTCCGGAGCGGATACCGCCGGTATGGTGCCGGATGAAATCCTGGCCAACGATCCCCTATCACCGGAAGAACCGACCGCCCCCTGATTCCCTGGACAGCATATGAATCGACCGGTCCGGCGTCAGCCGGGCCGACCTTAGCAAAGGACAACGATGTCAACTCCCCCACACCCCCACACAAACAGACAACCCGGCCAACGGTCTATAGGGGTTGGCAGGGCCGCGGGTCCTTCCCAGGCCCTTTTCCCAAGCGGTGGACTTAGGCCCAATAGTCGCGTCCATTTAAAATTTGGAGATGGAAAGGAAAATGGAATTTCATGCCCAATCCGCCGGTTCCGATGGCTGCCGGCAAGGAGGTCCTGATGGAGCAAACCGGCGACATACAGTCGCAGATGGAGGAGTATGCCCGGAAGGTGGCCGACCGGGTATCCGAGGAATCGGCCGCCAATCCGGCCGATGAACCGAACGGGATCGAGCCGGGTTTCGTGCGCGCGTGCTTCGATGCCAATGAACTGGGCGACGGCCTGCTATTCAAGGCCGTGAACGAGGGCCGGTTCGTGTTCAACAAAGCCATGGACGACTGGATGACATGGACCGGTCACCACTGGTCTGTCGACCAGATGGGCGCCGCCCGGGCAGCCGTCGAACAGGTGGTGAATAAGTACGCCGAGGAGCTGGCCGACGTCAATCGCCGGATCCGGGAGGCAGACGGCGACCAGCGGGATGCCCTGGGCTGGCTCAAATCCCGTCAACGGGGATTGCGATCACGGATCAGCCAGCTTCGCAGCCGGCGCCGGGCAAACAACTGCCTTGACTTCGCCCACAACAGCGAGGATCCCATGGCCATCCGGGGTGACGAAATCGACCGGCAGCCCATGCTCCTGGCCTGCGCCAATGGCGTGATCAACCTGGAGACCGGCGATCTGGAATCCGGCCGCCAGAACCAGTATCTGCTCAAGGCATCTCCGGTGAAGTGGGAAGGCATCGATGCGCCCTGTGCATTGTGGGAAGAAAAATTGATGGAAATCCTCTCCGGCGATGGGCGCCTGGTGTCATTCCTCCAGCGGGTCCTGGGTTATGCGCTGATCGGCGAGGTGCGGGAATCTATCATTGTCGTTATGACCGGCATCGGCCGCAACGGAAAGTCCCTTATCGTGGAGGTCCTGTCGGAAATCATGGGCCCCCTGGCCGGCGCCGTGCGATCGGAAATGCTTCTGGACCAGATGCGGGTAAGTTCCTCCACCGGTCCCACGCCGGACATCATGGCCCTGCGGGGCCTGCGCATGGCCTTTGCTTCGGAGACCGATGACGGCTGCCGGGTCAGTCCCTCGCGCGTGAAGTGGCTCACGGGCAAGGACAAGCTCACCGGCCGCAATCCCCATGACAAGTATGAGGTGCAGTTCCCTCCGACCCATACATTGTTTTTACTGACCAACCACAAACCGCATGCCCCGGCCGATGATTTTGCCTTCTGGGAGCGGGTGCTTCTGGTTCCTTTCAAGCTCTCCTTTGTCAGCCGTC
>CAJXSB010000481.1 GCA_913060435.1 uncultured Desulfococcus sp. | reverse complement strand
CCGTTACGCGGCCGTCCATCATGTCCGACGGTGCGACCATGTCCGCCCCTGCCTGGGCGTGGGAGAGCGCCGTCCGGGCCAGAAGGTCCAGGGTGGCGTCGTTGTCGACGGTCTGGCCATCAACGATGCCGCAGTGGCCATGGTCGGTGTATTCACACAGGCAGACGTCGGTGATGACCATCAGGTCCGGGAGTTGGTTTTTGAGTTCCCGGACCGCCTTCTGGACGATGCCGTTTTTGGCATAGGCCTGGGTGCCCAGCGGGTCTTTCCTGCCCGGCAGGCCGAAAAGGATGACCGCCGGGATTCCAAGGCGGTGGGCCTCCCGGGCGGTCTTGACGAGGTTCTCCGTGGAGAGCTGGAAATGGCCGGGCATGGACGGGATGGGGTTCTTGACGCCGCGGCCCTCCATGGCGAAGAGCGGCAGGATCAGGTCATCCACCGAAAGCCGCGTCTCGCGGATCATACGTCGGAAGGCCGCGGTCCTGCGCAGGCGCCGGGGGCGATAGTCGGGGAAGAGCATCAGTCGGCCTCCTTGGCAATTTCTTCGTCGGTGAGGTAGCATGCCGGATCGGGGGCCCATACATCGTCATATACGGCTTCCGCCCGGACCCTGAAATTGCCCGCACAGATGTTGAGCCAGTTGCACTCGGCGCAGCGGCCCTTGACATACTGCTTCTTGTCCTTCAGCTTTTTCATCAGCGGCTCGGAGAGATCCGTCCAGATTTCGGAGAAGAGCCGCTGCCGCACGTTTCCGAAGCTGTAATGCCGCCAGAACTGATCCGCGTGGACCTCGCCGTCCCAGCTGATGCATCCGAACCCTCGGCCGGAGTTGTTGCCTTCGTTCATCTGGAGGAGTTCGAGGACCTCCTGGGCCCGCTCCGGCTGCTCTTTTTTCATCTTGAGATAGAGATAGGGGCCGTCGGCATGGTTGTCGACGGTGAGCACCTCCTTCTCGATGCCGCGATCGTGAAGGTCTTTGGTCCGTTCGATGATGACGTCCACCGCCCTGCGGGTCTCTTCGTGGGTCAGGTCGTCCTTGACCAGCTCCGATCCACGCCCGGCGTAGACGAGGTGGTAAAAGCAGATCCTGGGGATCTCCCTTTCCTCGAGAAGGTCGAAAATGGCGGGAATCTCTTCGACGTTGAACTTGTTGATGGTGAAGCGGAGACCGACCTTGATGCCCACGTCCTGGCAGTTGCGGATGCCCTCCATGGCCTTCTGGAAGGCGCCTTCGACCCCCCGGAACTTGTCGTGGATCTCCTCCATGCCGTCGAGGCTGACGCCCACGTAGGAGAGGCCGATCTCCTTCAGGATTTTCGCCTTGTCGGGGGTGATGAGGGTGCCGTTGGTGGAGATGACGGCACGGATGCCCTTCTGCACGGCATAGCCGGCCAATTCCGGCAGGTCCTTGCGAACCATCGGTTCCCCGCCGGAGAACAGAATGACCGGAACGCCGAATCCGGCGAGGTCGTCGATGAGGGCCTTGCCTTCTTCTGTCGTGAGCTCGTTGTCGTAGGGGATGTCCTTGGCATGGGCATAGCAATGGACGCACTTCAGGTTGCACCGGCGGGTGGCGTTCCACACGACGACCGGCTTCTTGTCGCTGGAAAACTGGAGGAGGTGGGAAGGCAGCTTCCCGGAGTGCCGCCCATAACGGATGGCATCCGAGGGCTCGACGGTTCCGCAGTAAAGTTTGGAGATTCCAATCATCTATATGGTACCTTGTCCTGTTGGGTTAGGAGATTAACGGTGGGTTCAGGGCTTCGTCAGCTGCTGCTTCAGAAGGCCGGCAACATATTGTTCGGGAAATATTAGCGCATCCCGGTTGATAAAGAAACGATTTTTTCCGGTCTTTTCACGTACAAGCTTGAGCCCCAGCTCGAAATCCGCATTAAGGCGGCCGTTCAGCTCCTGGAGCCGAAGCTCCCCGAGGAAGAGCTTGCTCAGGAGGTGGTCAATGGCATCCTCTTCAAGGACGATGTTGATGTCATGCTGCTTGTAGAAGGAAAGCTCCGCGTTCTTGATTTCATCCGAATAGCGCTTCACTTTCTGGAAGACATGCTCCATGTCCTGGGCGCCCCCGGCGTAGAAATCGGCGATGAGCGCGGTGCGCGGGGGGGTGAGGGTCAGGTTGTACTTCTGGGAGAGGTACTTCCGGTTGGCGGTGATATGGCTGCGGATAAATCGCTTCTCCTCCTCCAAAAGCCGCTGGAATTCCGCTGTGAGATCCGGGTCTTCTGCCGGGTCGGCGCTGTGCCGGACCCTTTGGACCAGCTGCTCCAGAGCGGCTTCGGGGTCCTGGATGAGGGCTTCGGTCACCGGGAGGAAGCGGATCTCCATGGAGGGCAGGGACCTTTCGAAGGGCAGCAGCGCCGCTTCGACGGCGCTGACGAGGCCCCTGGCGCCGGTTTTCTCCTGGAAGGCCCGTCGGGCGAGCAGGGCGAGTGCGCCCTCGGAGAACTTGATCTGGATCCCATAGGCGGCGAAGTCGAGCTTTTTGCCCAGCACGACCGGATTGTTGGGGCTTTTAAGGATCTCCAGGAGATCCCCTTCGTCGAGCTGTTCGAGGACCGCATGCACCGGAAGGCGCCCCACGAATTCAGATTCGAATCCGTACTGGATGAGGTCTTCGGACCGGACCTGGCGCAGCAGGGCGTCCGGCGGCTCCGCCCCCCTGATTCTGGAACCGAAGCCGATCTCCTGGCGGGAGAGACGCCGACGGATGACCTCCGCCAGCTCGGCGAAGGCGCCGCTCATGATGAACAGGATGTTCCGGGTGTTGATCGACTGCTTCTCCCG
>CAJXSB010000480.1 GCA_913060435.1 uncultured Desulfococcus sp. | reverse complement strand
GTGGCCCGGGAATCCACAACCACCTCCCCGGCTTCATGGGTCAGGATATCCCGGACGGCGCGGAGGCTGACCGCCAACTCCTGGTGCAGCAGGCTGGGCGCCGAAGCGCCCCTGAACTTGGTCTGGATATTGTTCCAGAGGTTCCGGAGAAAATCCATCTCGTAGGCGAACTTCTCCTGCTGCACTCCCTCGGCCGCCGTTCGGACGATATATCCGACCTCGCCTTCCCGAAGATCCAGCATCAGGGATTTGAGGCGGCTTCGCTCCCCCTCGTCCTCGATGCGCCGGGATATGCCCACATGGGTGGAGGTGGGCATCAGCACCAGGAAACGCCCGGGCAGCGAAATATGGCAGGTGACCCGCGCCCCCTTGGTGCCGATGGAGCTTTTGGCCACCTGAACCATGATCTCCTGACCTTCGCTCAGGACATCTTCGATGGGCGCCGGCTTTTGGGATGCCGCCGGTGCATCGCCTTCCGGAACACCGTCGCCCACAGAGTCCGGGGTGTCGCCGAAAAAGATCTTTTCGAACGCCGCACTGCTTTCATCGATGACGTCATCCACGTAGATGAAGGCGGCCTGACTCAGGCCGATGTCGACGAATGCCGCCTGCATGCCCGGCAGAACCCGTTGTACTCGCCCCTTGTAGATGTTTCCGGCGATGTCCGATTCATCCTTCCGCTCCACGAAAAGCTCGGCGATGGTGCCGTCCTCCAAAAGGGCCACCCGCGTTTCATGGTCGCTCACATTGACGATTAGTTTTTTGTCCATGATTCGGTTTCCGGGGCGGCCTTCAGCTTCCGGACCACCGCCTGTTTGAGGATTTCCTCGGGGAGGTCAAAAATGGCCTGAAGGACCTCGAGGGGGCGGACGATGCTGCCCGGTGAATGCTTCAGCGCCATCTCCAGCTCACGGGGAGCGCTGTGACGGATCTCGGCCACGGCGGTCTTCAGATCGATCTGGGTCCGACGCCCCTTCCGGTTCGTTCGGGTCAGAATACGGCTGGGGGCGGCCAGGAAGGCCTGAAGGGAAGCCGCATCAAACACCGCCTCGGAATGACGGACACGATACCATTTCACCGAATCCCCGGCCCGGCGCGCCGATTTGGGCGGCGCCAGGCGGCACCCCAGTACGGCAAGGCCGTCGGGGAGGCAGGCATTGAGGCACGCGGGTATCTCGCCGGGGCGGACGCGCCCGGGGACGCCGAGATAGAAGGCCTCCCGTTCGCTTTCCATTCCGAGGGGCAGCGGATCGTTGAACGAAATTCGGGGCATGGGATGAAAGCCGCGGGAGTATGTGACGGGGATGCCCGCACGCCGGATGGCGCGGATGAATATGTTGACCATCTCGAGGTGTCCGAAATGCCGTCCCGGCCCGAGTTTGGCATAGTCGACCTGGAGGGTCTTTTCCCCCGCCTTCTCCTCCGGGTCGGCCGTGCGGGCAGGAGCGGGGGCGATCTTTTCCGGCCCAAAGACCACCGGCGCCAGGGTATCGAAATCGCATGCGCCGCATCGATTACACCCGCCGTTTCGGCAATCCCCGGCGCTTTCGGCGGCGAGAGCCGCACGCCATTCCGACATCAGGAAATCCCGGGCGACGCCCGCGTCGATGTGATCCCAAGGCAGGGGCTCGTCCAACGCCCTCGGCCGGGTGGTATAGAACGCCGGATCGATGGCCGCAGCGGCCAGGGCCTCCTGCCAGCGGTCGAACTGAAACTGGTCCCCCCACCCGTCAAAGCGGCATCCGGCACGATAGGCGGCGACCAGCAGATCGGCCAGACGCCGGTCTCCCCGGGCGAAAACCCCCTCCAGAAAGCTGACTTCCGGATCCTGCCATTTGACCTGCACCCCAGGCATCCTGAGCCGCATCTTCAGGTATTCGATCTTTTTGCGGGATGCCGCGATGGGAATCTGCGGAGACCACTGGAACGGCGTATGGGACTTGGGAATGAAGGTCCCCACGCTGACGTTGATCCTGCCCTTCCGCCCCTTGGGCCCGCGGAGCCGACGGAGATCCCCGACCAGGTCGACGATGGCGTCCAGATCCGCCTCGGTTTCAGTGGGCAGCCCGACCATGAAATAGAGCTTGATGATCTGCCATCCTGCGGCAAAAGCGTCGGTAACCGTGGTCAGGATGTCTTCACGGCGGATGTTTTTGTTGATCACGTCCCTCAGGCGCTGGCTGCCCGCCTCGGGGGCGATGGTGAATCCGGTCTTCCGGACCTTCTTGATCTGCGCCATCAGCTCGGGCGTCAGGGTGCCCGCCCGGAGCGACGGCAGGGATACGGCCACATGGTCACCGGCATACCGGGCCATCAGGCGGGAAAGCAGCGGTGCGATGCAGCCGTAGTCTCCGGTGCTGAGCGACAGCAGGGAGATGTCCTCATATCCGGTGGCGGCGATGGCTTCATCCAGCAGGGCCATGAGGGTTTCGGGCGATCGCTCCCGGACCGGCCGGTAGATCATCCCGGCCTGGCAGAAGCGGCATCCGCGGGTGCACCCCCGGGCCACCTCGAGGCGGAGGCGGTCATGGATCGGCCGGCCGAAGGGCACCACCGCGAACATGAGCAGGGCCGTCCCCGCCACCACGGCCGGGGCCAGCAAAAAGAGGACCCGGTCGGCGCCGTCCGGCACTGTGTCCTCCTTGGTGAGCAGCTTGACCGCGTCGGCGATGGGCTGCAGCAGGCCGAAACGTCCGGCCCGGTTGGGGCCCAGCCGGATCTGTAAACGGGCCAGCAGCTTGCGCTCCACCCAGACCAGGTAGGCGGCCAGCAGCAGCAGGACCACCAGCACGACGCTCAGCTTGACGAGCAGGAT
>CAJXSB010000479.1 GCA_913060435.1 uncultured Desulfococcus sp. | reverse complement strand
AGTTGATGGGCTGGCTGCCGATCTTGAACAGCTTGCCGAAGCCGCCGCCCAGGGGCACCGTCCACCGGTTGCTCGACGACGCCTGCCAGTTGGCGGTGAGGATGGGGTCCATGATGAAATACCAGCCGCCCTCGAAATTGTAATTGAGGAAGGGCTCCAGCAGGAACTGGTTGACGTGGGAGCGGTCGTCGTCCCCGGCAAATGACCAGAGCTGGCGGACCAGACCGCCGTAGGTGCCCCACCCTGGCTGGACCAGCACCACGCCGGTGGGACCCGCGCTCCATTTGCCGGAGCCGAGCTGGTCCTTGGCGGCGGTCGGCAGCCCGATGGAGGGGCCGACGCCCCAGATCACCCCTGTGGAATCCGCCGGCGAAAAGAAGAGGGAGTAGTTGATGTCGCCCAGGCCGGTCTTGCGGTCCGTGCTCGGCACGCCTTCGGGGATGCCCGGGGTCCCCTCGATGAACCCGTCCACGCTGGCAATCGCCGGGATCAGGGCCCGGCTGATCAGATTCCAGTTTCCGACGGTCACGGGAATCACGGGATTGGCATTGAGGATATAGGCGCTGCCGTTGGGGGCGCCGAAATCAACGGTGAACTTGAGGGGCAGGCTGTACATGGAGCTGACCGGATTCTGGACCTTGGAGCGCAGGTCATCCCCGCCGGCCTCCTCGGCCTGGGTCTTTTCCGGGGCGCCCGACACGATCAGCGCCACCGCCGCCATCACTGCCAAAGATCTTTTCATCATCGTGGTCTACTCCTTTATGTCGTGGGTTCGGATTCGGATGAGCCGCCCCAGAACGTCGACGGCACCCAGGAGCGACTTGAAATGATCGCTCCGCCGGTAGGACGCCAGCCGGTCCGCCGTATCCCATTCCTCTGTCCATAGAAAGCAGTTGGGCTCGTCGATCTTCTCGAAAAGAGACCGGGAGGTGCGGTGGCGCGTTCCGGGAGCGACGGACTTTCGTTGTACCATGAGCGCGAAGGTCTGCAGGAATTCGTAGCGTTTCTCCGGGCTGATTTTCAGCAGAATCTCTAATCCGACCATGGTCACCTGCGAGGTATGGAATGGGTGGTTGAAATAGACTTTAGCAATAAGCATGCCCGGCAAAGATACGATGCCAATATCCACCATATCCTATTATTATATTTGAAAATTATTTCATATTAAGGAGGGAAGCGCGTGTTCGGCCCATCGCCGGATATAACAAATGCACCGCATATGGCGAGCAGATGCGGTGACCGCCATTTCCGGCAGCGGTGGAAGGAAAAGAAAATGCATCTTCGTGGGGATGTCGATGGAAAGGGGATGACATTCCCTTTCAGGGCAGCAGGGACCGATTTGGCGGATCTGCTACGGCCGCTTCAACCCGTGCTTTTTCATGCGGTTCCGCAGGGTGGAGGGATTCATGCTGAGGAGCTTGGCAGCCCCGGCCGGTCCGCTGATGCGCCACGAGACTTTTTCCAGGGCCTTCAGGATGTGGCGGCGCTCGACCGCCTGCAGGGATGGGAAGGGTTCGTCGGCCTTCGGGGCATCATTTGGCGGCGCGACGCGGCTGTTTTGCTGGAAGTCGCCGGGAAGCGCAAAGACCGGGCCGGGGGTGGTGATCACTGCCCGCTCGATGATGTTCCGGAGCTCACGGACATTGCCCGGCCAGTCATAGGCGACGAGGGCGTCCATAATGGGCTGGGGCACCTGGTCGATGCGCTTGTTTCCTTTTTTGGAGAAGATCGATACGAAGTGCTTGACCAGCAGCGGAATGTCCTCCCGCCGCTGGCGCAGGGGCGGCACCGTGATGGGATAGACATTGAGCCGGTAGAAAAGGTCGGCGCGGAACCGGCCGGCAGCCACCTCCTCGGTGAGGTCCCGGTTGGTGGCCGCGATGATCCGAACATCCGAGGATATCGTGCGGGTGCCGCCCACCCGCTCGAAACGGCCGTCCTGGAGCACCCCGAGGAGCTTGGCCTGGAGCCCCATGGGGAGCTCCCCGATCTCGTCCAGGAAAAGGGTGCCGCCGTCGGCCAGCTCGAACCGTCCGCGGCGCATCTGGGTGGCCCCGGTGAACGCCCCGGGTTCATGGCCGAAGAGCTCGCTCTCGATGAGGGATTCGGGAATGGCGGCGCAGTTGACCGCAACCATGGGCTGGTTCGCCCGGGCGCCGGCCTGGTGAACCGCCTCGGCAAGGAGTCCCTTGCCCGTACCGGTCTCTCCCTGGATGAGAACGACGGCATCGGTCTCCCCCACCTGCTGCACCTTGGAGAGGACGTAGCGCATGGCGTTGCTCTCCCCCACGATCTCCTCAAACCCGTGATCCGACTGAATCAGCTCCTTGAGCACGATGTTTTCAGTCTCCAGGCTTTCCTTGATCTCCTGGAGCGCCGCCAGGGCCTCGTCGCGGGACGCTGCCGTCTCCTTCTGCTCGGTGATATCCGTGACGCTCTCCAGGACGTTGACGATGCGGCCGCCGTCGCCCCGGATGGGCAGGGAGACGATCTGATACCAGCGCTGGTTGCGGCCGTTTTTCAACTCCCGCTGATGGACCTGCCCGTCGCCGAACGCCTTGACGGCCCCGCACCCCTCGCAGGGCGAATCCCGCTCCTCTGCAAAGGCGTAGCATTTCCGGCCGACGGGTTCATCCCAGGGATACATGGCGCGGAGGGTGTCATTGACCCAGAGCACGTTCATGTCGGCGTCGATCAGACTGAGGCCGGTGTTGAGGGTGGAGAGGATCACGTCCATCCGCTCCTTTTCATCCCGCAGCGCCCGCTCGGCCACCTCGAGGCCGGTCACGTCCTCGCCGATGCTCATCAGGTCGAC
>CAJXSB010000478.1 GCA_913060435.1 uncultured Desulfococcus sp. | reverse complement strand
CAGGAGCGGGAGACGTCAGCCGGCGAAGCACCTTCCGAAACCACGGAGGAGGAGACGGCAGCGGCGGCGGAGGGGAAAGCGCCCCGGCCCCTGGCGGAAGAGGCCCCCGAACTCCCCGACTTCTCCCGATGGGGCGACGTCGAACGGATCCCCGTCCGATCGGTCCGGCGGGCCACGGCCCAGCAGATGGCCCGGGCCTGGTCCCAGATCCCCCATGTCACCACTACGGACCAGGTGGACATCTCCGACCTGGAGGCCTTCCGCAGGAAGCACAAAGAGAAGATCGCCGAGGCCGGCGGCCGGCTGACCCTGACGGTCTTCGTCCTCAAGGCGGTGGCAGCCGCCCTCAAGCAGTTTCCCTACTTCAACGCCAGCCTCGATGCGGGATCGGGCGAAATCGTCCTGAAGCACTACTATCATATCGGGGTGGCGGTGGACACCGACGACGGGCTGATCGTCCCGGTGATCCGGGATGTCGACCGCAAGAGCATCACCCAGCTCGCCATCGAGCTAAAGGAGCTGGCGGAGAAGACCCACGAACGGAAGATCGATGTGGCTTCGCTTCAGGGCGGGACCTTCACCATCACCAACACCGGCACCACGGGCGGGGCCCTCTTCGTTCCCATCGTCAACCACCCCCAGGCGGCGATCCTGGGCATGGGACGGGCATCCCTGGCGCCGGTGGTCCGGACCCTGCCGTCGGGCCGGCACGAGATCGTCCCGCGCTACATGCTGCCGGTTATCCTGACCATGGACCACCGGATTCTCGACGGCGGCGACGCCTCCCGCTTCCTGGGGGTCCTCACCGGGGCGCTGGCCGATCCGGAGCAGTTGATGCTGGTGGCCTGAGAACAAGGAGGGTGCAATCATGGTGATGGGAGAATTTGTACAGGAATGTGACCTTGTGGTCATCGGCGCCGGCCCGGCCGGATACGCCGCAGCCTTCCGGGCGGCGGACCTTGGCATGGACGTCACCCTCGTCGACACGGCCGAGGGGCCCGGAGGGGTCTGCCTTTTCCGGGGCTGCATCCCGTCGAAGACCTACCTCTATCTCGCCGAGCTGCTCCACGACGCCTCCCGGGCGCCGGAGATGGGGATCACCTTCGGACAGCCCGAAATCGACATCGAGGGCGTCCGGCGCTGGAAAAGATCCGTGGTGGAGAAGCTGGCGGGGGGGCTGGTCCAACTCAGCGACGGCCGCGGCATCCAGCGGATCCAGGGGCGGGCGGAGTTCGTGAGCAGCACCGAAATCCGCATCCCCGGCGCGGAGATCAGCGGCATCCGCTTCCAGCATGCCGTCATCGCCACCGGCTCCCGGCCCATCGCCCTGCCCGACACCACCTTTGAGAAGGGGGGTCGGATCATGAGCTCCACGGCGGCCCTGGGCCTGCCCGACGTTCCTCGCCGGATGCTGGTTGTGGGCGGCGGATACGTCGGGCTCGAAATCGGCATGATCTATGCCGCGCTGGGGTCGGAGATCCACCTGGTGGAGATGGGCGACCGCCTCCTTCCGGGCATCGACGAGGACCTGGTGGCCCCCCTCCGACGCCGTCTCGACACCGCCTTCGGGGCCATTCACCTCAACACCCGGGTGGCAGAGGTCAAGGCCCGTGAAGAGGATGTCGAGGTCGTCTTTTCCGGCGATGGGGAGGATCCCGGCGGGGCCTTTGACCGGGTGCTCGTGGCCATCGGCCGGTCGCCCAACACCCGGGGGCTCGGCCTGGAAAACACCGGGGTCCGGACGGATGAGAGCGGATTCATCCGCGTCGACGACCGCCAGCGGACCGACGATGAGAATATTTTTGCCGCAGGAGACGTTGCCGGCGGCATGATGCTGGCCCACAAGGCGTCCCGCGAAGGCAAGATCGCGGTCGAGGTCATCGCCGGCGAGCCGTCGGCCTTTGACGCCGCGGCGATCCCGGCCGTCGTCTACACCGACCCCCAGATCGCCTACTGCGGCCTCACGGAAACCGAAGCGTCGCGGGAGAACCGGCCGGTGGAGGTCCAGCGATTTCCCTGGAAATACTCCGGACGGGCCATCACCATGGGGACCGGTGAGGGGTTGACCAAGATGGTCATCGACCCCGAATCCCGCCGGATACTGGGGGTCGGCATCGTGGGCCGGGACACGGAGGGCCTGATCTCGGAAGGGGTGCTTGCGGTGGAGATGGGCGCCGTGGTCGAGGACGTGGCCCTCAGCATCCACCCCCACCCCACCCTGTCGGAGACCGAGGCCGAGGCCGCCGAGATCTTCCTGGGCAGCGCCACCCACGTGCCCCCCCGGAAGCGTGGATGATTATTCCTTCGTAGCGGTAAAGCTCCCGCCGTCATAGTATTCGCCATCAATGTACTGCGTATAGGACCCGTTCATCACATCGTCTGTGACCTTGGCGGTGGTGAATGCAAGTGTCGATATGAACTCATAGCATTGATGGGTGCCATTGATGGCAAGGGTGTTTCCCGATACCGTGCCGTTGATGGGAACGCCCTCCACATCGCCGCAGTCGCTTCCGGTCACGTCGGCGGTGCCGGTGAAGCTGACGCCGGTGTGGTTGATCCGGAAGATCAGGTCACCGCTCGAAGGCGGATCGTCGAGACTCTGCCATGTACCGCGCCAGGTGCCCGTGTAATTGTTCGCGTCGGTGATACCGGTGTTGAAGTTCGACACCGGCGACGCCGAGGTGAAAAGCAGCAGCGAGCTGTCGGTATTTCCCGAAATGGTAACCCCGCTGAGTTCGACCGCAGAGACGGCGATGATCTTCTTGATGGCGCTGAAATCCACCCCGGGAAACCAGGTCGTGTAAAACCCGACGGTCTTGCTGTACGGCTGGAGGGTCAGATCGGCG
>CAJXSB010000477.1 GCA_913060435.1 uncultured Desulfococcus sp. | reverse complement strand
GGTGCTCGTCGACCCCGGTCACCTGCCCCTGTTCGAGCACGTGCAGCGGGGCCTGCTCGACATGGGCCGGTCCGCTGCCGGCATCGGGATGGTGGTCCTGACCCACGGCCATCCCGACCATATCGAAGCGGCGCAGGTCTTCCACGCCCTCGAAATCCCGGTTGCAATCCATGCGGCGGAATGGGCGAACCTGCCGGCATACCAGGCCATGTCGGACGTGCGTCTGGATGCTTTCACCCCGGCATTCTTTCTGGAGGAGGGGCCGCTGTCCCGGGGCGGGCATGCCTTCGAGGTGATCCACACCCCCGGGCATACGCCCGGCGGCATCTCCCTCTACTGGCCGGCGCAGAAGGCGCTCTTCACGGGGGATCTGATGTTCCAGGAGGGGGTGGGAAGGACGGATCTGCCCGACGGGGACGGCGGGGAGCTCAAGACAAGCATCCGCCGGCTTTCAGCCCTGGACGTCGAATGGCTGCTGCCCGGACACGGCGGAATTATTTCCGGCGCTGCCGCAGTCCGGGGCCTGTTTGAGGAGATGGAATCCTTCTGGTTCGACTATATATGAAGGGGCTGCCGGGGCGGGGGATCCCCCGCCCCGAACCCGATGGATTACCGGGTCATCTTGGCGACGACGAAGCCGCTGCGGGGCCGCTTCATCAGCAGCTGGATCTCTTCGCCCTTCTGAATCCGCGAGACCGCCTTCTGAAACGCTTCGACGGAGTCGACCTTCTTCCGGTTGACCTCGATAATGAGGTCGCCCTGCCGGACTTCGGCTTCTGCGGCCTTGCTGCCCGATGCGACATCGACCACCAGAACGCCGCTCTCATCGGCATCATAGCCGAAGCGCTGGGCCGTTTCCGGATCGAGGGTCCGGAGATCGAGGCCGAGTCGTCCGTCATTGCGACCGCCGGCGTCGGCCCTGGCGACGTCATCATCCCGCTTGCCCAGGGTGACTTTGAGGTTTTTCTCCCGGCCGTCGCGGACCACGGTGATGGCGGTCTTCTTGCCCACGGGCAGCCCGGCGATCATGGCGGAGAGCTCCCGGCTCGAATCGACTTTCGTACCGTCGACTTCGATCACCACGTCGCCGACGCGGATGCCGCCCTTGTCTGCCGGATCGCCCTCGTAGACCTGGGAGATGAGGACGCCGCTGTCTGCATCAACGCCGTAGTATTCCTTCAGCTCATCGGTCAGGTCCTGGATGCCGACCCCGAGCCACCCCCGGGTGACTTCGCCGCTGCTCTTCAGCTGCTGAATGATCCCCGTGGCCATGTTGATGGGGATGGCGAAACCGATCCCCTGACCGGAGGCGATGATGGCGGTGTTGATGCCGACCACCCGACCCTTCATGTCCAGCAGCGGCCCGCCGCTGTTGCCCGGGTTGATGGAGGCGTCGGTCTGGATGAAGTCATCGTACGGTCCCGCACCGATCACACGGCCCTTGGCGCTGACGATGCCCGCGGTAACCGTCTGCTCCAGGCCGAAGGGGCTGCCGATGGCCACCACCCATTCCCCTACCTCGATCCGTTCGGAGTCGCCGGTCTCCAAGGCCACGAGATCCTTGCTGGGCGCAATGCGGATCAGTGCCAGGTCGGTGTTGGGGTCACGCCCGATCACCTCCGCGTCGAACTCCTTCTCATTGGCGAGGCGCACCTTGATCTGGTCCGCGCCGTCAATGACATGGTTGTTGGTGACGATGTAGCCCTCCCGGTCGATGATGAAGCCGGACCCCAGGCTCCGCTGCTTGAAATCATGGGGGCCCTCGTCAAAGAATGGAAAAAAATCCTTGAAGGGATTTTCCCGGTCGCCAAAGGGCTTCCCGTAAAAATGCCGGAAGACCCGCCCCCCGCCGCTGACGGTCTTGACCGTCCGGATGTTGACCACGGCGGGTCGAACCCGCTCGGCCAGTTTGTGAATGTTCATGGGAACCAGCTGAGTGTCGCCGTTTTCCGCCGCGGCGGGCCCGGCGGGGATCGCCGCCGTCAAGAATAACAGCGCGATCCACATGACGATGTTTGGTGCATGGTGTTTCAGGATTGTCCGATGCATGATCATTTCCTCCCGATAAAGTTGAATGTGATTTCTGTTCTGCGCTTTTGGTGCAGAATATAAGGCGCCTGGCTTACCTGTAAATGATGGGAAGATTACCAAATGATCATGTTGCCCCGACAGGACAATCCCGCGGCGGCCCATCCGATGCCGGCGTCACCCCGCAGGCAGCGCGAGAAAAAAGAGGCTCCCTTCGCCCGGCCGGCTCACCACCAGGACGGACCCGCCGTGGGCGTCCGAAATGCTTTTCACCAGGCTCAGCCCCAGACCGGCGCCGGCAGGGGAACGGCTGAAATCACAGCGGTAGAAGCGGTCGAAGATGCGGGGCAGGTCGGCCGCCTGAATCCCGATGCCGGTGTCCTCCACCACGACCTCGATCCAGCGGCCGCTGATCCCGGAGACGAAGACATCCACGGAACCGCCTTCGGGGGTGTATTTCACGGCATTGTCGAGAAGATTGCCGACGGCCCGCTGGAGCAGGTGCCGGTCGCCGACCATGGTGCAGCGCTCCGGCCCCCGGCAGGCCAGCGAAACCCCCTTGTCCTCGGCTACGGGCGCGAACAGCTCGCAGGCCCCTCGGACCAAATCGGCCATGTCGACGTCGTCCCGGGCGATGGCGCCGACCCCCGCTTCTGTTTTTGAGATCATGAGCATGGTATTGATCATCTCCAGGAGGTCGTCGCACTCCTCGATCACGCCGGCCGCCATGCCCTGGTACGGCTCGACAGCTGCAGCCCCGTCGCCCGCGGTGGTGAGCGTGACTTCGGCCATGCCCCGGATCCGAGTGACGGGACTCTTCAGGTCATG
>CAJXSB010000476.1 GCA_913060435.1 uncultured Desulfococcus sp. | reverse complement strand
CCGCTATGCAGACGGCAGTGCCGCCACTGCGGCCGCGTCCTTCCCGCAGAGGCCCCGGACGCCGCTTTCTGCAAGGCATGCTTTGCGCGCGACGGTATCCGTCGTCGCGATTTCAGGGAAACCAATGTCATCGATGTGTCGTTTGCCCATTACCAGTGTGAAGACTGCGGTGCGATGATTCATGCCCAATAACTCCTCCAGCCCTCCCCGAACCCTCATGAATACCCGTTGAAACCGGCGCCGGGATGTGCTAACGGACCGAAGGGCCTCGGCAAAAACCGTTTCGCACAGGCGCACGACAAACCGTTTGGCTTGGCCGCCGCGTTCACCTGCTCAGGCGACGTCTACACCGCCGCCGGCATCCGGCTGAAGGGCACGACATCGAATGAGGCATTCCCTGAAAATTGTCGCAGCGCTCCTCCTCCTCGCGGGGCTGGTCGCCGCGGGAGTATGGTACTGGCGCTATGAAGAGGCCCCCCGGACCCGGAGCGAAATTGTCCTCTACGGCAACGTCGACATCCGGCAGGTGGAACTGGCCTTCAACGGCAGCGAACGAATCGCGGAGATCCGCGTCGAGGAGGGCCAGGCGGTCCGGAAGGGTGCGCTGCTGGCCCGGCTCGAGACCCGAAGGCTCTCGCTGGCTGTCGACCGGGCAACAGCCCAAGCGGCGGCCCAGGAAAGCGTTGTCGACAAGCTGCTGGCCGGCACCCGCACCGAAGAGATCCTTCAGGCCCGGGCCGAGGCCGAGGCCCTCCGGGAGCAGGCCGATAGCGCCCGGCGCACATACGAGAGGCTCCGTCCGCTGGCCGCCGAAAACCTGGCTGCCAGGGACCGGGTCGACGCTGCCGGGGCCAGGGCCGAAAGCGAACGCGAGCGCCTGACGGCAGCCCTCGAGCGTCTTCGCCAGGCCGAGCGCGGCCCCCGCAGGGAGGATATCGCCGCTGCCCGGGCGACCCTTCGGGTGCGAAAGGCGGAGCTGGCCATCGCCCGCCAGCACCTGGCCGACGCAGCGCTCTTCGCGTCGGATGACGGCATCATCCAGAACCGGATCCTGGAGCCCGGCGACATGGCGTCGCCGGCCCGCCCTGTCCTGACCCTGGCCCTGACCGACCCGGTCTGGGTGCGGGCCTACGTCTCGGAGACCGACCTCGGCCGGATTCGTCCAGGCCAGAAGGCCGAGGTCCGGACCGACAGCTTTCCGGACAAACACTATCCAGCTTGGATCGGGTACATCTCCCCCACCGCCGAATTCACGCCCAAGACCGTGGAAACGACCGATGTCCGGCCCCACCTCGTCTACCAGGTCCGGGTGTTCGTCTGCAACGACGCAGGCGAGCTGCGCCTCGGCATGCCCGCCACCGTGACCATTCCCCTCGACGCAACAAACGGCGACGGCGACGGGGGACCGCCCCCATGCGGGGACCCGGTCCAGCAATGATGCCGGATGTTCACAGCCAGACGGACGCGCCGGCCGAGGCGTTTGCCATTTCCGCCAAGGATCTCCGGAAAACCTTCACCACCGGGAACAAGGCCGTCGCGGCCCTGGACGGCGTCACCATGGATGTTCGGGAGGGGGTCGTCACCGGCCTCATCGGTCCGGACGGCGCCGGCAAGACCACCTTCATGCGGACGGCCGCAGGGCTCCTCCGGGCCGACGAGGGCCGGATGACCGTCTGCGGCATCGACGTGGCGCAGGCGCCCCTGTCCGTGCAGGACCGGATCGGGTACATGCCCCAGCAGTTCGGCCTCTACGAAGATCTGAGCGTCCAGGAGAACCTCGACCTCTACGCGGACCTCCAGGGCGTCGCCCCGTCGGACCGGCCCGACACCTATGCCGCGCTGATGAAGATGACCCGACTCGGAAGCTTCACCGACCGCCTGGCAGGACGGCTGTCGGGGGGCATGAAGCAGAAGCTGGGGCTGGCGTGCACCCTGGTCCGGCCGCCCCGCCTGCTGCTTCTCGACGAACCGACCGTCGGGGTCGATCCCGTGTCGCGGCGGGAACTCTGGGCCATCGTCTCCCGCCTGGTGGCCGAATCCCGGATCAGCGTCCTGTTGAGCACCGCCTATCTGGACGAGGCGGAGCGGTGCGACGACGTGGTGATCTTCCACCAGGGCCGGGTCCTTGACGCGGGCCGCCCCGAGCGGTTCACCCGCCGCCTCGCCGGGCGGACTTACCTCGTAAAGATCCCCCCCGCCCGGAAGCGCGAGGTTCAGACCGCCCTGGCCGGCCGGGACGGGGTCGTCGACACCGTGGTTCAGGGGGAGAACATCCGGATCGTCACCACCGCCCGGGACGAAGACGGGAGGGCGCCGACAGACGCCGAAGACCTGATCTCGGACATGGCGGATGCCGCCATCTCCCCGGTGCCGCCCCGGTTCGAGGACAGCTACATCGATCTGCTGAAGGAGACGGGCGCCGGGACCGGCGTCGGTCTGACGGCGGTCGAGGGCCCTCGCCGGGGAAGCGGGGCGGGTTCGCCGGTCATCCGGGTCGACCGGCTCGAACGGCGCTTCGGCGACTTCTATGCTGTCCGGGATGTGAGCTTCGAGGTCCATCCCGGCGAGGTCTTCGGCCTCCTGGGCGCCAACGGCGCGGGGAAGACCACGACCTTCCGCATGCTCTGCGGGCTCCTGCCGGCCAGCGGCGGCGAGGTCCGGGTGGCCGGGCTCGACCTGCGCCGCTCCGCCGCCCGGACCCGGGCACGGATCGGCTACATGGCCCAGAAATTCTCCCTCTACCGCAACCTGAGCGTCCGCCAGAACCTGCGGTTCTTCAGCAGCGCCTACAACCTGCGGAACCGGGTGCGGCAGCGCCGGATCGACTGGGCCCTCGACCGGTTCGACCTCGCCGGGATGGCCGACGCCGCCAGCGGGGAGCTGCCCCTGGGGTACAAGCAGCGGCTCGCCCTT
>CAJXSB010000475.1 GCA_913060435.1 uncultured Desulfococcus sp. | reverse complement strand
CCCTCGCCTGTTAGCCCCGGGTGATCCTATTTGATGAACCCACGGCCAGCGTCGATGCCGCCAGCCAGTCGGCCATCGAGAACATCATCCGCGATCTCCGGCTGGACGGCGGCATCTCCATCATCATCTCCACCCATAACCTGCTCCAGGCAGCAAAGCTGGTTGAAGAGCGGATTTTCCTCTTCGGGGGCCGCCTGGGGGCGTCCGAAAGTGAAAATATTTTCAGCGGCAGGGTTTTCTTCGACGATAAAGGCTGCTATTGTCTGGTGGATGGGAACCTGGCGCTGCCGATCCGGCCGACGGACCAGGAGACGGTCTCCATCGCCGTCAACCCGAAATCGGTGGAGCTGCTTCCCGACGGAGAGGGGGAGACGGCGGACGGAGGCTTTGCCGGCAGGATCGTCCAGATCACGGCGGCGTCGGCGTACGTCCGGGTGACCGTCGACATCGGCGTCCCCCTGAACGTTCTGCTCAAACGCCGCGACTACCTCTCCCTCGGCATTCACGCCGACGATCCGGTGCGTGTCCGGTGCCCTGCGTACGGCATCCGGGTCATATAGCGGATGCCGGGCCCGGCCGCAGCGCTGCCAACGGCCTGTATCGTCAGTCCCCTCCATTGGCATCGGGCGCCCGGCGGTGATGCCCAATGGCAACAGAAACCGGGCGTCGAATGCGCCCTGCGGCACCCAGGATTCATATGTATTTTGGATTTGGCGCCGAAGAGGCAAAAGGAGAATGACCGATGCCGCTTGTCCGTGAAAAGGATGGCAAAAGACTCCACGTCAAGAGCCGGCTGATGGGGGAGAGCCTCGTCAGCAGGGAATTTATCGACCAGCTGGAAATCGCCCCCCAACAGCGGCTGTTTCCGGATGTATGCCTGATGAAGATCGGCGGGCAGTCCATCTGCGACCGCGGTGCCAAGGCCCTGCCGCCCCTGATCGAGGAGATTGCGGAGAACCGCAGACGGCACAAGATGCTGATCACCACCGGCGGCGGGACCCGGAGCCGCCACATCTACACCATCGGCCTCGAACTCGGCATGCCCACCGGCGTCATCGCCAAATTCGGCAGCACCATCTCCGAGCAGAACGCCCTGATGGTGGCCATTCTCCTCTCGCCCTACGGCGGCATTCAGATCTCCCACAGTGACATCGCCAAGCTGCCCACCTATTTCGCCGAAGGCATTATTCCGGTGATGCATGGCATGCCGCCCTACGACTACTTCGCCATACGCCCGGACCGGGGGCGCATCCCGGTTCATCGGACCGATGTGGGCCTTGTGGTGCTCGCGGACCTGATCGGTGCGCGGACCATTATTTTTGTCAAGGATGAAAACGGCCTCTACACCGACGACCCCAAGAAGAATCCAGCGGCGACGTTCATCCCGGAAATCAGCGCCGCCGAGCTCATTGACCGGGATCTGGATGATCTGGTCATCGAACGGCCCTGCCTCGAGATCATCCAGAACAGCGAGGTGATCGAGAAGGTCCAGATCGTCAACGGCATGGTGCCGGGCAGCCTCACCCGGGCATTGAACGGAGCGCATGTGGGAACGATCATACACCGGGGGTAGATGCCGCCAGCACCCTTGCAGCGGGGGATTCCCATCGATAAAGTTTTTGACAAACAAAGGGTTTTATAATAAATATAGCCCTTCCATCACGCGGACGTTTTACCCTGAAAAGGTACGGAATCATAATTAATCCAAAGATGGCGCTCGCCCGGGCAGGACCGGGGCCGAGGCCGCATGAAAAAGGAGGAGGCACTTCGATGATGGACAGGAAGACGTTGGCGCTAATTTTGACCGAGGTTGTGTTGATTGTTGCCCTGGTGGTGGTGGTGGCGATGGATTTCAATTTAGCGCCCGAAGCGGAGAAGGTTGCCGCCACTGCAGAGGAGGCTGTTGCCGAGGAAGGTGCGGCAGAGGAAGCCGCCGAAGAGACGGTAGTAGCGAAGGCGGAAGAGGCGGAGGAAGCCGAAGCGGCCGAGGAAGCGGAAGAGGCGGAAGAGGCGGAAGCACCTGAAGAAGTGGCCGAAAAGGAAGCGCCGGCCGAGGAAGTGGTGGCCGAGAAGGCTGCGGCGCCCGCAACGGCCGCTGCCGGCAGTGGTGCGGTCGCCGATGTTATCCCGCTGGAGAACCCGGCCTATGCCAAGCATACCAAGGGCATCGTGCAGTTTACCCACAAGAAGCATTACACGGAATACAAGGCCGCCTGCGGCGACTGTCATCATGATGAAAATGCCGAGCCGCTGACAGATCTGAAAGAGGGCGACCCCGTCCAGGGCTGTATCGAGTGCCATCCCAAGGCCAGCAAGGCCCCAAGGAAAAAGGGCGTAACGCTCTCCCATTCCGAAAAGATGGAATACCACGCCGAAGCGCTCCATGCCAACTGCATCAACTGCCACAAGGAGTACAACAAGAAAAACAACACCAAGGCCGCCCCGACCAGCTGCGGGAAGTGTCATCCCAAAACGAAGAAATAAGCATCTCCTCACCTGCCAATTCCCGCTCCCAGGCCGGATGACCTGGGAGCGGGGCCGATCAGCACCGATGGCCGCCGAAGCGCTTTTCGATCCGCAGCGCGATACGGCGGTCCTCCCCTCCCAGCCCATTGGAAAAAATCGATTCCACCCGATATCCTGTCGTTTTTCCGGATGTTGCGTCGCATCTACCGTCGAGCGGTATAGACGTCGGTCGGCTCCGCGCGCCAACGGCGGCGGCGCTATTGTCGTGCGCCGATTTTCCGCTGTTCGATATATCGGGCGACCTCGGCTGCAAACCGCTGGATGATCGCCTGAATGATCGGGGCTTCGGCCGACGCGAATGCCACGTCGTCGATGGCGGCCACCGGCAGAACGTCGACGGTCGTGCCGGTGATGAAGGCACCCTGAAGCGCGGGAAGGTCGGCCCGGTGGAT
>CAJXSB010000474.1 GCA_913060435.1 uncultured Desulfococcus sp. | reverse complement strand
GCAGGAGCGGATGCAGTCGCCGAATCCCAGGCATCCGACCCGGCATTCGCGCTTTCCGCCGTACATGGCGGCGACGGCGGCACAGGTCTGTACGCCCATATAGGTGTACTTGTCATCGGCGCGACTGCCCCCGTCACAGGTATTGAGCGACTTCAAGGGCTCCGCGGTTCCGACGTCCATCCCCATCACCTTGGCGACATTGGCCACCAGGTCAGGGCCGGAGATAATACAGACGTTGGGTGCCGCTTTTCCGGTGACCACCGCCACCGCCGCCGCAGAGCACCCGGCATAGCCGCACCCCCCGCAGTTCGCTCCGGCAAGACTGGCCTCCACCTCGGCGATTCGGGGATCCTCATAGACGTAAAATACTTTTGAAGCAAGGCTCAGTACGGTGCCGCAGACGGCCCCGACGCCCAGCATAATCACAATGGCTTCTATCACGGGAATTTCTCCTCTTTGCTACTCAATTTCCGCCGATGCCGCATGGGTTCATTCCACCGAGGTTTTCCGCCGTTGTCACACCATCCCCTTGAAGGCGAAAAAGGTCAGCGACAGAACGCCTGCGGTAACCAGGGCGATGGAGGTATCCTGGAGGGGCTTGGGAACCCGCGCCAGGAGGATTCTCTCCCGCACGCCGGCAAAGAGAATGAGGGCCAGCGCAAACCCCACCGCATAAGCGAAGGACGCCACCAGCGCCTGAATGAAGGTGTATTCTTCATTGATATTGATGAGACAGACACCCATGACGGCGCAGTTGGTGGTAATCAGCGGCAGGAAAATACCCAGCCCGGCGTACAGCGCGGGGATGCTCTTTTTCAGAAACATTTCCACGAACTGCACCAGGGATGCAATCACCAGGATGAAGGCGATGGTCCGCAGATACTCCAAGCCGAAATTGACGAGAATAAAGTTATTGGTGACCCATGTGATCATACCCGCCATGACCAGGACGAAGATAACCGCCATTCCCATACCCACGGCGGTTTCCATCTTTTTGGAGGTTCCCATGAACGGGCACTGGCCCAGGTACTGGGCGAGCAGAATATTGTTGACGAGAATACAACTTACCGCAAGGACTATGTAGTCGCCCATACTTCCTCCTATTTGCTGCCCACGAGGTTCATGACGCAGAGCATCAGCCCGAGACCGATGAATGCACCGGGGGCTTCCACCATGAATGTAAAGGGTTCAAAGGACGGCCCGAACACGTCCATGCCCAGAACGGTACCGTTTCCCAAGATTTCGCGGACGGCGCCGAGGGCCCCCAGCGACAAGGTAAACCCGAGGCCGATACCCAGCCCGTCGGCGGTCGACGGCACCACCGGATTCTTGGAGGCAAAGGCCTCCGAGCGCCCCAGGACGATACAGTTAACGACAATGAGCGGGATGAAAATGCCGAGCTTCAGGAAGAGCGGATAGGTAAACGCCTGCATCAGTAGCTCGACCACCGTGACGAACGTCGCGATGACGACAATGAAGCATGCAATGCGGACCTTGGAAGGAATGACCTTCCGGAGGCTGGAGACCAGGATGTTGGAGCAGACCAGAACGAATGTGGTCGCCAGCCCCATGCCGATGCCGTTTTCAACGGATTTTGTCACGGCCAGGGTCGGACACAGCCCCAATACCAGCCGAAAAGGCGGGATTTCACTCCACAAGCCTTTGGTAAATTCCTGCACAATTGATTTCGCCATGATGCTCTCCCTATTTACCGAAACTGTTGGCTTTTTCAACCAGCTGCGGCTTCAGGCGCTGGTAGATTTCATTGACGTTCGTCGCCGCCGAAGCTACCGCGCGAGAGGTGATCGTCGCGCCGCTGATCGCATTGATGCTCCCACCGTCCTTGTTGACCTTGACCGGCTCCAGCGCAGACACGCCGGCAAATTGAGCGGCGAACCCAGGGTCGTCTTTGGCCTTCGCACCCAGGCCGGGGGTCTCGGCATGGGTGGTGACGCCGACGCCGATGATGCTGTCCGATTCCAGATTGATGCCCACCATCAGGCCGACATCGCCGCCGTACCCCTTGCCGTAGCTCTCGAAGGCAACGCCTACCGGCTTTCCGTCCATCACACCCACGAAGAAATTGCGCTCCACATCTCCGTCCATCATCTTGAAGCGGTCCGCGATGGGATCATTCTGGGCATCCTTGAAGATGGACTTGATCGCCGGCCCCTTGACAAACGTCAACTGCTGGCTCTCGATCAAATCCTTGGTGTTATCCCGAACGGCGGCCAGCAACCCTCCGGAAAAGGCGGCCAAAGCCGTCAGCACGACAACCATTTTAATCATATCACGCATCGTTAAACCACCTTTCCTAAAGCTTTCGGTCTGATTTTATCCAGAAGCGGATTCACGAGGTTGATGACCAGTATGGCATAGATCACACCGTCGGCATAGGCGCCGATGTTTCGGATCAGCACGGTCATGACGCCGCCAAGGGCGCCATATATCAGCATCGGGACGAAGTTCACCGGAGAGGATGAGTCTTCGGTCGCCAGAAAGAATGCTCCGAAAAGGGTAAAGCCGGTCAGGAGATGAAACAGGGGGGACCCGTAGCGGGTGGGGTCTGCCGCGTAGAACATGCCCGCGGTCACCAGCACGCCGGCAAGGAAGGAGACCGGGATCTCCCAGCGGATGAAGCCCCGGATGATCAGAACGAGCCCGCCGAGAATCAACGCAGCACCGAAGGTCGTTCCAATGCCTCCCAGGTGCTTGCCCAGCAGCAGATCCACGGCACCGTAGGAGCCCACCACTTCCTTGACGCTGAACAGGTCGGTATGCAGCCCGGCATGTTTGGCCGCCGCCAGCGGATAGAAGGGGGAGAACTGCAGGTCGAAATTGGCAACGGCAGCGCTGTAGTCCAGGTAGGATGGCCAGGAAACCGACAGGATGGCAAATGCAAGAACGGCGGGATTGAAC
>CAJXSB010000473.1 GCA_913060435.1 uncultured Desulfococcus sp. | reverse complement strand
GGAGTTGCCGGGGCGGCCGCCGTCAAACACCGCCTGGACCCGGTCGGCCGCGTCGGTGTCGATGTAGGTGTAGTTTTTCTGGTATTCACCCGGCCAGAAGTCGCTGCCGCCGGTCGACCAGTGGTTGTGGTAGTCGGAGCTGGCGAAGTTGTAGAACCTCCGGCCCTCGGCCAGCATGCCGTCCCAGAGGCCGCCGATGGTGGCGACATAGAAGCCGGTGCCGCCGTACGTTCCCCCGCCCAGCGAGCCGCGGCTGAAGCCCCGGTCGCCGGAGGTCTGGTGTCCCGGAGCGCCTTCCATGCCGAAGGCCACGTCGGGGCCGGCGTCCATCCAGTTGCGAAAATCCTCGATCTTGTACGACCAGGCGCGCTCGACATGGGCCGGGACCACCCAGGCATCGCCGATGCCCTGGTCCTTCAAGGCCTGCATCCACTGGACGCCCATGATCGCATCCTCTTTGGTGTCGTTGTTCTTGGCCAGAGAGCCGAAGCCTTGCAGAAGCCCGGCTTCACCGTCGCGGCTGGTATCGTCGTCGGAGCGGTCGAAGCGGTACTCGAACTCGCTGATGGCGTCTGCCGTGCCGTCGTACTGGTGGATGGCGGTGGAGCAGTGCTCGTGGCCGGGAACGTTCTGCTCGAGGCCGTTGATGATGATTTTGGCGGTCATGTTCTCACGGGTAGTTTGGATGTCGGGGTAGACATAGTCCCGCAGGCTCTGCCAGCGCCACATCTCCTGGTGACCGCCGCTGAATTCCTCATCGCCCAGAATCGGGTTTTCAGGATAAATGTTTTCGTCGTCCCAGTAGTTGCCGTTGCCGTCGCGGTTGCGCTCGCCCCCGTGCTCGCTGTTGGCCCACCATCCAAGGCCGTAGTTGGCATTTTCATCCATGACCTGCATGAACGGATAGCTGCCGTCGGTGTAGAGGGTATGCTGGTGGAAATCGCCGGGAAGATATTCGCCGCCAGCCATGACGGTGCCGGCGGTGCCGAAAGAAAGCGCTGTGTACAGAGCCACCGCGCAGGCCGCGCTCTTGAAGTTCTTGTTCAGGGTAAACGTCATCTCTTCTTCTACCTCCAGTATCATGAAAATCGTCAAAACCATCTTTACAATAGAAAAGGACCTGGGCCGTACCTTGCTTCTGATCACCCCCTCTCATGCTCTGCGCCGGAATGCGGATACGCAAAGCGAGCTGCCGCACCAGGGTTTTGAGACATATTTTACAAAATAAATCCGACATGTTACTGTCGGACGTGATGCGCTGCCTGTCCTATACGGAAAATGTGTGAGGCATATGAGGAAACGGTTAAAAGATGATTAGGCGCGGGAGCGGTCCGCATGGTGGGTTCGGGCGGAGTTCCGGTGATATCATGCTGCCGGAGGATCGTGGCATCGGGGCTCGGCGCTCCTGATTGGTGCGGGAGCAACCCGTCCTGTGGTGGGAGATGGGGGAAGTATGGCCACGTGAAAAACAGCCCGACGATTTGCATCGTGCATCAATTTGGTGTATTATGTGTATATATATTCCAGATACGCCGGTGCCTGCTGCTGGCGGTCCTTCAATTTTCCAACATCTCGACATCTGATTCGATTTTGCTTCAACGTCTGATGAAGACCGGAAACACATTCCGGCCCTATCGGCGCAACATCCATTGCTGGTGCCCCGGCGAGGGTGTCCATTCGGCGTCCGTCAGCTTCATGGCATATGCCATTCGATGCCTGCCCGCGGATGGGGTGTCTTTGGTGAAATACCGGCGACGGAAAGTTTCTCATGAAGAGAAGCCAAAGCATCCGGGCGCCGGTTTTTCATCATCCGGCCTGAGGGGGGAAGACCCGAAGGGGGCCGTGCTGTCGATCCAAACAAAAAGGAGATGACCATGAGACGAATGAGATGGCTGATGATTCTCGTCCTTCTGGCGGGGGTCCGGGTGGAGGGACTCCACGCTGGGGAGATCGAACGGATCCAGTCCAAGGGGGAGATCGTGGTGTCGATCAACCGGGACTACCCGCCCTTTGCCATGTCCATCGACGGGCACCCGGTCGGTCTGGACATTGATTTGGCGACCCTCATGGCCGAGTATCTCGGCGTGGCGGTCCGCTTCATCCAGCCGGAAACCTATGACCAGCAGATCCCGAAGCTTTTGGCCGGCGAATCGGACATTATCATCGCGGCCATGACCCGGACGGTCGAGCGCGGCCTCCAGGTCCGCTTTACCGACCCTTATTACACCGTCAGCCAGGCGGCCATGGTGCGCCGGGATCTTGCGCCGCCCATGGACGACTCCTATTTTGACCTCCTCCAGGTCAAGGGGCTCAAGCTGGGCGTCAAGGGGGATACCACCCATGAGCAGTTCGCCCGGGAGCTCTTTCCCGCCGAGGTGATCCATCGATTTCCGACGGCGGCCGCTGCTGCGGACGCACTCCTTCGCGGCGAGGTGAACGCCGTGGTGGCCGATTCACCGTTTGTGAAGGTCTGGCATGAGACCAACCCGGACCACTACATGAAGGTCGCCGCCCTCCTTGCCCCGGTCACCCGGGAATACTATGCCTTTGCGATCCGGCCGGGGGACCCTGAATTTCTCGGCTGGCTGAACCTCTTCATCGACCAGGTCAAGATCGACGGCACCCTCGATCTGCTGAAATATGAATACTTCGAAGAGATGGCCTGGGCCAGGGGAAAGGCCGCGAAAAAGAGCGGGATGACCCGTGCGGAGATGCTCAAAAACGAATTCGTCGCCCGGAAGAAGGCCATGATCGAAGAACGGCGGAAGGCGCTCACGGGCACGACGCCGAGCTACGATTAGACCGTCCGAAGCGTCGGACATCTGGTCCGGAGGTAACGCACATGCAGGATCCCATCACCACATCCATTTTCGATATTTTCAAGATCGGCCCGGGGCCGTCCAGCTCCCATACCATCGGCCCCATAAAGGCCGCCCTGGCCTTTCGGGAGGCT
>CAJXSB010000472.1 GCA_913060435.1 uncultured Desulfococcus sp. | reverse complement strand
AATAGACCTGGCCTGCAGCCACGAAGGCCGACGTATAGACCCGCTCCTGGGCGTCCAGGGCATAGGACCAGTCGAGGCTCACCCCGTCGGGGCCGTCCACGTAGGCATAGAACTGATAGGTGAAGCTCTCGTCAGTGGCCGCATCCCCGCCGGTGCCGAAGAAGACGCGGACCACGTCCCCATCGACCAGAATCGCCGGAGAGCCAAAGATCCCCCGTTCGGCATCCCGCTCGGTGCTGTTGATGACGGTGTCGGCGGGGTTGTCGATGTCGGAGATGTCGACCCGGTACAGGAAGCCCTTGTCGGTGCCGACATAGAAGCGATCGACATATCCGTCTCCATCCGAATCGACGATGGCGGGCTGTCCGCTCCCCACGCCCCCAAGGCCGTCCGAGCCCGCCGCATCGAGCTGGATCTTGGCGCCGCCCACCAGGGCGCCGGTGGCGACGTCCACCATGTAGACGCTGGGGTCCTCATCGGGATGGGTATACCCGGAGACCCAGAAGGAGACCCACTTGCCGGTCCCGTCAACGGCCTCGACCATGCCGATGGCCGGCGACGACTGGCTGCGGAAGAGGCCGGGGTCGCCGAATTCCCAGAGGAGGGTCGGCAGCAGGGGCTGGGTCACGTCGAGGCAGGTGATCATGTGGCCGCCGCTGCCCTGGGCGAAGATCACCACGGTCCGCCACTGGTTGTTGATATAGACATCGCAGATGGCGGGCGAGGCGTCCACCAGGGCCTTGCTGAAGTCCTGTTTGGAATAGTTGTTCTTCATTTTGGACACCAGGTTGCCGGGAATGTAGGCCCAAAGCTCCTCTCCCGTGCCGTATTGCGCCGTCGTTTCATCCGCCCCGGTCCATACGAAGTGGCCCCGCTCTTCCTTGTGTTCGGTGGCATCGTTGTCGTCCCAGGTGAAGCTACCGCCGTCAAATGCATGGAGCATCCCGTCCAGGGAGCCGACAAAGACGGTCACCTTCCGGTCCTTGTAGCTTGCCGCGAAGGTCGAGGTGTCGACGCCGGTGGGATCGTAATAGCTGTTCTTGAGGTCATCCGGCACCAGATCCGCGTAGTACCATGCCGGAATCCCAGGCGGCGTCATGACGGCGGCCGCAGAATGGTCGACGGGCCCCAGGGGCCAGGTCCGCTCGGTGCCGTCGTCCTTGAACCCGAGGATCCACTGGATCAGCTTTTCCTTGTTGATGCCGGTGCCGGCGGTATTGAGGAGGGTGTCCGTCAGCTTCGCGTTGGCGGTCCCCACGGTCTCCAGGCTCCCGGTGGCGGTCGTGTAGGAGGTGTAGGTCAGGGTGACCTCGGTGCCGCTTTTGGGCGGATGGGCGAAGTGAATCTCGTAGCCCCCGGTAAAGCGGTTGATCCACCCGCTGGCGCCGATGGTGTCGGTGTCCAGGATGTCGTTGGTGTAGACATCCTGCAGCACCTCGGAACGAATCGTACCCTCGTCGTCCTCGGTCTGGGCGGTGACGGCAAAGGTGCCGTCCAGGACGGGGTAGTTGTCGAGGGTCCCGGTAAAGACCTGCTTAGAACCGTCCACGGTGTCCGTGATGACCACGGTGTGTTCGGCGGCGGTCATGTTGGGGAAATAGATAATCCGGGGCGAGGTGGTAAGATTCCGGTCCTTGAGCACTTGGCCGGCGTCCCACTCGATGTTGCTGTTGCCGTCGGCGTCAGTGGCCGGAGTGGTCTCGAGGGTCCTGGGGTTGTAGACCTGGACCGCCTTGAGATGCCCCCGCAGCTCGGGGTCGCTCATCCATGCGGTGTCCAGGGGGTCAGGGGTTTCATAGCTGCCCGAATAGATGAGGTTGGTCTGGATGACCGGCGTCGACCGCGAAAAGAAGGCATGCCGGGCTACGGTCCCGTTGATCTCCACGTCGTAGATCACCGGCACGCAGAGCTCGCTCTCGCTCCGCAGCTCCGCCTTCCAGACCAGGTTTCTGCCCACATTGTTCTTGGCCACCAGGTCGATCGCGGCCTTGCGGTAGGTGTATACCGGGTTTCCGGCCTTCCAGGTGTCGGCGAGGTTGCTGCTCTGGTCGACATTGGGCGTGCCGTCGTCGGCCAGGCTTGCCCCCCCGTCATCAGCGGTAAAGCTGTAGACGGTCTCCCAGCGGTTCTCTTCGGTGCCGATCTGGTACCAGATGGGAATCTTCTGGCCGTCTTCGTCCAAAAGATCGTTTCCGTCGGCGTCCTTTTCGTAGTTGACCGAGTAGAAATAGTCGATAACGGTGGTGCCCGGGCAGGGCATGGCGTCGACCACCTCGAACTCGATCTGGGTGTAGAAGGCGTCGCTGTCGTCGGGGGTGATGGCCTTGGCCTGCTTCAGCCGCGCCACCCCGCCGGTCTTCCGCTCGATGAGAAAGACCATGTCGTTGAAGTCGACGTCGTTCTTGGAAGTACCGTCAAGTTTGGTGTCGTCAAATCCGAGGATCCAGGCATTCGGGGTGTTGTTGGGGGCCCCCAGGATCGCATGGATAGATGCCCTCCCCTGTGCCATGTTGATATCAACCTCATTGAAGCCGGGGGAGTCATCGGCCGTCGGTGCTCGAAACTCATAGCCATAGAGGTCTTTCAGTCGGTCGATGGCAGTCTGATTCATCCATCCCTGGGTATGGCATGCCGCGCCGTCGGCACCGCAGTCTGCATAATAGTCATAGCAGGTGGTGTCGCCCTCAGCGCCGCTTTCATAAAGCCGGACGATCCGGCTGATGCCATCATGGGCCTCGCATTCGCCAAGGTTTTCATTCCATTCGCTCTTGGTATAAAAAATGCCGCCGCACCAGTCATCGGTGCAGTCCGGATCTGCCGTACCTTTCATGAGCCGGGAATCCAGCACGAACACCAGCTTGGTTCCAGCCTTGAAGCGGATAGGCGGCAGGTCTGCGCTGTGTTCTGTGGCGTCTACCAGGTAGCGCTTATTGTCCCTGGCATCTATGCTCCCGTCCTGGTTGGTGTC
>CAJXSB010000471.1 GCA_913060435.1 uncultured Desulfococcus sp. | reverse complement strand
TTGCTCTCCTGCATCGAAGAGGGGATCAACAATCTACCCGGCAATGCGTTTGAGGTGGAATTGAAGGATGAGGATCAGGAATTTCTGGAAGTGGAGCTGGAAAGCATGGCCGGGAGGCTGCACGCGAAAATCGATGTGACGCCTTCCGCCTCCCTGGATGGGGGTGCGAGGATATACACGGCGGATCGGCGCCTGCTCATCGACAACACTTTTTCGGCACGACTCAAGCGCACGGAGGAAGAGATCCGGCGGGAAATCTGGAGAACGATTTTTGGGACGGAAAGAAGCACACCGCAATAATGCCAGCGTCGGGGCCGTCAACGGTCCTGTCATCAAGGTCCGGGAAGCTGCGGGGCTCTCCATGAACGAAATGGTCGTGGTGGGGGAAGAGAAGCTGCTGGGGGAGGTGGTGGAACTGGGACAACGGCTTGCCACCGTTCAACTCTATGAGGACACGACGGGTCTCCAGCCGGGTTCTCCGGTGCAGGGTCTGGGACTGCCCCTCTTCGTTGAGCTGGGTCCGGGCATTGTGGGACATATTTTTGATGGGACCCAGCGGCCGCTTTCCGCTGTTTATCAGGATGCCGGGCCTTTCGTGGCGCGCGGCAGGACATGCCCCGCCCTGGAGCGAAACAAGGTCTGGCCCTTTGAGCCCCGTGTCCAGGCGGGCGAAGTGGTTGCACCGGGGCAGGTCATCGGCGAGGTCCAGGAGACGCCGCGCATCACCCATCGTGTCATGGTGCCGCCAACCCTCGAGGGCCGGGTCAAGGAGATGGCGGCGCCGGGGGGCTATACCGTGGAAGAGCGCATCTGCCTCCTGGAGGACGCCGCCGGAAAGGAAAGAGACATCCGCCTCTATCACCGGTGGCCCGTCAGGAAAATCCGTCCCTCCAGGGAACGGCTTCTTCCCCATGAGCCGCTCTTTACGGGTCAGCGGGTGCTCGATTTCTTTTTTCCTTTGGCCAAAGGAGGGACGGCGGCCATTCCCGGCGGGTTCGGAACCGGAAAGACCATCGCCCAGCATCAGCTCTCAAAATGGACCGACGCCGATATCATCGTCTACATCGGATGCGGCGAAAGGGGAAATGAGATGGCCGGGGTTCTCGAGGATTTCCCGAAGCTTCTGGACCCGCGGAGCGGAAGTCCTCTCATCCAGCGGACGATCCTCATCGCCAATACCTCGGATATGCCGGTTGCCGCCAGGGAAGCCAGCATCTACACGGGCATCTCCATTGCCGAGTATTATCGGGACATGGGCTACCATGTGGCCCTGATGGCGGATTCCACCAGTCGATGGGCAGAGGCGCTGCGGGAGATCTCCGGAAGGCTTGAAGAGATGCCTGCTGAAGAAGGGTTCCCAGCCTACCTGGCTTCAAGACTTGCCGAGTTTTACGAGCGGGCCGGGGCCGTCATCACCCTGGGAGGAGAGCGGGGCTCCATATCGGTCATCGGAGCGGTCTCTCCGCCAGGTGGCGATTTTTCAGAACCCGTCACCCAGCACACCAAGCGGTTCGTGAGCACCTTCTGGGCGCTGGACAAAGAACTCGCCAGCGCCCGCTATTTCCCGGCCATCAACTATCTCAACAGCTACAGCGGCTACGTCGATTCGGTGGCCCTGTGGTGGAAAGAACAAGGCGGGATGGACTGGATGAAAATGCGAGGCGAAGCCCTTCGGATACTGAAAGAAGACGCCCGGCTTCAAAATATCGTGAAACTTATCGGGGAGGACGCCCTGCCGGACGACCAGAAGGTGACGTTCCACGGCGCCCGGCTCATCAAGGAAGACTTTCTGCAGCAGAGCGCCTACGACCCCGTGGACGCCTATTCCCCTGCGGGAAAGCAGCTTCTCATGCTGCAGATCCTCATGCGGTTCATCGAGGGGATGCGTGAAGCGGTATCCCATCGCATTCCCATCTACCGCTTCATGGAGCTGGGGGTCCTGGACGATATTCACCGCATGAAATATGCCCATAAAGGGGATGACCCGGCGCCCTTTCATGCGATCCTGGAGCGCATCGATAAAGAGGTGGCCAAACTTCTCCATAGAGAGGTGGAGAGAGACCTGGCGGAGGTGAGAAAGTGACCCTCAGGCCGGGCATCGAATATCTGGAGTTTTCCCGAATTCAGGGGCCTTTGATTTTCGTCAAAGGTGTCCGTGACGTAGGCTTTCGCGAACTGGCCGAGGTCGAAGGCCGTGAGGGGGAAGTGCGGCTGGGACGGGTTCTGTCGATTTCAGAGGATCTGGCCGTTATCGAAATCTTTGAGGGAACAGAGGGCCTTTCCGCTTTGGGTTCCAAGGCCCGTTTTCTGGGACATCCCTTTGAATACCGGGTCTCCTCCCAAGAAATTCTGGGGCGGGTATTTGATGGATTGGGGCGCCCCCTGGACGGAGGGCCGGTGCCGCTCCTGGGAGAGGCCAGGGATATTAATGGACTTCCCATCAATCCTGTGGCGCGCTCTTATCCCCAGGATTTTATTCAGACGGGAATTTCCGCCATCGACGGATTGAATGCGCTCGTAAGAGGCCAGAAACTGCCTGTTTTTTCGGGAAGCGGACTTCCCCATGGCCGGCTGGCAGCCCAGATCGTACGCCAGTCAACGCTGCTTGAGGCGGATGAACCATTTGCAGTCGTCTTTGCCGCGGTGGGGATCAAACATGAAGAGGCCCAGTTTTTCAGAAAGGATTTCGAGGAGAGCGGCGGTCTGAAAAATGTCTCCATGTTCCTCAATCTTGCCGATGACCCCTCCATCGAAAGGCTGATCACCCCGCGCATCGCCCTCACCGTGGCCGAGCACCTGCTGCCGGGCTGGCTGGCCCGCTACGCGGCGAAGCCCCCGCAGACCACGGTGACCCTGGACGCGATGAACTCGGCCCGGGTCGAGCAGGCCGTCGGCGAGGGCAGCGTCGACCTGGGTTTCGTGGAGGGCCCGCAACCGCCGCGTGGGCTGCACTCGCGCGTCGTGGCCCGC
>CAJXSB010000470.1 GCA_913060435.1 uncultured Desulfococcus sp. | reverse complement strand
TTCAGCACCCCGCCCAGGAGCGGCCCCAGGCTCAGCCCGGTAAAGGTCGACATGTTGAAGAGCCCCATGGTGAAGCCTTCCCGGTTTTTGGGGGTGATATCTCCGACATAGGCCTGGGTGACCGGCATAATCATGGCCGAGGCGATCCCCTGTATGAACCGGATGGCGATCAGGATCTCCACGTTGGCCGCCATGATGAAAGCAAAGGAGATGACGCCGTAACAGAAGAGGCCGGCCACGATATGGGGCTTGCGGCCCCGCCGGTCCGAGCGTCGGCCAAAAAACGGCAGAAAGAAGGTCCTGGAAAGCGAAAACGAAGCGAAGAGCAGGCCGATGTAGAGTCCTCTTGCCCCCAGATCGTGGGCATAGACCGGCAGGAGGGGGACGACGATCCCAACGCCGGTGACGGCCGTAAAAATTGAGAAGAAGAGGGTCCCGAATATTTTTTTGTCCAAACGGTTCATGGCATCGCTTTCACGCATCGTTCGGGCATCCATAGCAGACACCAATCAATTCTTCAAAGGGTTATTCCGTCTGCCGAAGCCTCAACGCCGATGCGCCGTCCCACCCGAAAAAAGTATTGACGCCGATGCTGCCAGGCATTACACCGTCATCGACGGACATCATTGTCGGCCGGGACACCGCAACGACGGCGTCCGTTATCGATGTGACGATCGGGAGGCAAACACCAGCCCCTGGAAAAGGGATCGAGCCGCCCACAGGGCGAACCAGTGCCAATCTTACCCAAAGGAATCTCGTGGCTGCGGAATTTTACGTCCTCATCATCGGATATGTATTCGGCTTCTATATGGCCTGGAACATCGGCGCCAACGACGTGGCCAACTCCATGGCGTCCGCCGTGGGCGCGGGGGCGATCACCATCCGCCAGGCCGTATTCATCGCCGGTGTCCTGAACATTGCGGGCGCCGTCTTCATCGGGGCCCATGTCACCAACACCATCCGAAAGGGAATCGTCTCCACCGATGTCCTCACCGATCCCCACATAGCCCTGATCGGCGCCCTGGCGGCCCTTCTGGCCTCGGCGCTCTGGGTCTCCTTCGCCACATGGCGCTCTCTGCCCGTCTCCACCACCCATGCCATCGTCGGCGCCATGATTGGATTCGGGATCATGGCCGGCGGCTTTTCGGTAATCAACTGGGGCAAGCTGGCCGGAGTCGTCCTGAGCTGGGTGGTATCGCCGCTCTTCAGCCTCATCATCGCCTTCGTCATGTTCAAGGCCATCGTCCGGCTGATTCTGTCCCGGCAAGCGGCCTTTGTCCACGGGATGCGCCTGGCCCCCGTCTTCATCGGCCTGACCTGCTTCGTGGTGGTGCTCTCCTTCCTCTTCAAGACCCCCCTGGGAAACACGCTTGCCCTGGACGGTGCCACCGCCGTCCTTTCCGCACTCTTCCTGGCCATCGTCTTCGGCTTTCTGGGAAAATGGGTGCTCCTTCGCCTCCTCCGGGAGCAGATCGAAAACGGCGCCGAGGAAATTTTCCGCAGAATCCAGATCGGGACCTCCTGCTATGTTGCCCTGGCCCAGGGCGCCAACGACGTCGCCAACGCCATCGGGCCGCTGGCCGTCATCTATTTTCTCGTCAAGACCGGGAACGTCGCCCCCCAGGTGCCGGTCCCCCTGTTCCTGCTGCTGTTCGGCGGCATCGGCATCGCCTGCGGCATCAGCATGGCGGGCCACCGTGTCATGGAAACCCTGGGCACCAAAATCACCACCCTTACCAACACCCGCGGCTTTTCGGTCGATTTTGCAGCGGCCACCACGGTGCTCGCCGCCTCGAAACTGGGGCTGCCCGTCTCGACGACTCATGCAGCGGTGGGCGGCGTTCTGGGCGTCGGCCTGGCCCACGGCTTCGAGGCCGTCAATTTTACCATCGTATTCCAAATCATGATCTACTGGGTCCTGACGGTACCGGCGGCGGCCCTGACCAGCATGATCATCTTCAAGATCCTCTCGTTCATCATCTAACGACAAGGAGCCTATCAGAGATGCGTATCCCTTTTTTGTCCATGTTTATGACATCGCCGTTCGACGGTCTCCAGGAGCACGCCGAAAAGGTGAAAGAATGCTCGTGGGTGTTTCAGCATGCCATCGAATGCCACATGGTCCACAATTGCAAATCCTTTGAGGGGCTGCGGGGGGAGGTCAAGCGCATGGAGCAGGAGGCGGATGCGATCAAGCGGAGCATCCGGGGGCACATTCCCGTCGGATCCCTGATGGCGGTCCCCAAATTCCAGTTCTTCCGGTATCTGAGGGAACAGGACAGCGTTCTCGACGCTTTGGAGGATGCCCTGGACTGGATTTCCTACCGCGAGGAGCCGGGGATTCCCGAACATTTCCAGAAGGAGTTTTTCCTGCTGATCGACTCGGTCATCGACCCGATCGAAGAGCTGAGCCGCATGGTGACAGCAGCCCGGAAATACTTCAAGAGCTACTCGGACAAGCAGCGGAAGACGGTCAAGGAGATCATCCGCAACATCCGCAAGCAGGAGCACGAGGCGGACCGCGCCGAGGATATCGTCAAGAAGAAGGTCTTCACCACCGAGACGGACGCGGTCACCGTGTTTCACATGGTCCGGCTGGCCGAAACCCTGGGGCATATCGCCGACCATGCGGAAAACGCCGGAGACATGATGCGGGCCATGATCGCCAAATGATCAACGGCGGCCTCCCGGCGGCTACCCGGGGGGCGACGGCGCATCCAGCGCCCGGCCCAGGGCCGCATGGCTTGAAAAGATGCCGTAATGCCCGCCGGTATGGACAAAGAGGACCTTGTCGCCCGGCTGGATGAGGCCCCTCCGGATGTGGTCCACCATCCCCAGGAACGCCTTCAGGGTATAGACCGGATCGAGCAGCAGCCCCTCGATGCCGGCGAACCGGATCATCTGCTGCAGCTCCTCCCCGGTATTGAGGGCATAGCCGCGCCCCACATAACCGTCGTCCATCCCCGCCTCGGCGCCGTCAGTGTCGACGTTCCAGCCA
>CAJXSB010000469.1 GCA_913060435.1 uncultured Desulfococcus sp. | reverse complement strand
GGCAGAAAGGCGCTCCAGAAGGCCCTCTTCCGCGGGGGCATCCACCGCCCGGCATTCGTCCTGGTCTTCTCCTGTGCACTTCGGCAGAAGCTCCTGCAGGAGAAGACCGAAGCAGAGATCAGCGGCATCCAGACCCTGGCGCGGGACGCATGCGTCGCCGGCTTTGTCAGTTTCGGAGAACAGGGCCTTGCAGATCACGGTGGGAGCTGCCACGGCAACGAACTCGTCTCTGTTTTGGCCATCGGAGCGGATCTGAGTCCGGCAGCCGAGGTCTGGTTTGAAAACCAGCAGCTACTGGAGGAGAAAAATCGTGCGGAAAGCGCTCTCCTTGCAGCAAACGCCTTCAAGGAGGCCGTCATCGAGCACATTGCCGAGGGGCTCTGCGTCTTTCATGAAACCGACCGCTTCCCATACGTCCGCTTCGCTGTATGGAATGAACGGATGGTGGCGCTCACCGGCTATCGGATGGATGAAATCAATCATATCCGTCGGAATCCCCTGGGTCTCTCGAATCCCGACATCCAGGAAAAGGCCAGGGCCGTCCTCGCCCGGCTGCGTGCCGGCGACCACCTCCGGGGCGAGGAATGGATCATCACCGCCAAAGACGGAACCCGACGCACGGTGGCCGTCTCCACCAATACCCTTCCTCCCATCAGAGGCCGCTGCCACGTTCTGGCGCTTCTGTATGACCTGACCCGGCAGAAGGCGGCCGAGCAAGAGCGGCTGGCGCTCGATCGACGGGCGCAGCGCCTTCAAAAGATCGAAAGCCTTGGCGACATGGCAGGAGGGATCGCTCATGATTTCAACAACATTCTCATGGTCATCCTCGGCAATATCGAACTGGCGCTCCAGGAAGCCCCGGCGGCATCGCCGCTGCGGGCCCACCTCAAGGAGATGGAAAAGTCGGTCTTCATGGCCGCGGACCTGACCCGCAAGATCCTCACCTATACCGGAAAATCCCATTTTATCATGACCGCAGTCGACCTTGGTGCTGCCGCGAGCGAGGCCTGCCGCACCCTGGCGGCGTCCCTGCCCGAGACGGTTACGCTCCAGATCCGGCCGCAGCCCGAGCTGCCGAAGGTCCGGACGGATGCGGCCAAGGTCGCCCAGATCATCGCCAATCTGGTGGCCAATGCGGCCGAAGCATTTGAACCGGGCACCCATGGGCGGATCCGCCTTGCAGCGGGAACGAGATTCTGCGACGCCGCCTACCTGGCCGGCACCATCACAGGCCTCGACGCCAGCGACGGGCCGCCCGCCGAAGGGCTCTATGTGTTTGTCGAGGTCTCGGACAACGGCCCCGGAATGGATGAAAAGGCCCTGGGGCGGGTCTTCGACCCGTTCTACACCACCAAATTTCAAGGCCGGGGGCTGGGGATGTCGACGGTGCTGGGGATCGTCCGGGGGCTTCACGGCGCCATCCAGATCCGATCAGCGCCGGGGAAAGGCACGATGGTCCGCATTCTGCTCCCGGCCGTTGCCAAAGGTTCTTCGCCCCATGACAGCGACAGCCTTCCCGCCGGCATCACCGCCGGGGGGAAGGAGGGCTCCCGGACGATTCTGCTGGTGGACGATGAGTTCAAGATCCGCAGGCTGGCCCGGACCATGCTGGAACGGCTCGGATACCGGGTCCTTGCGGCGTCAGGCGGCATGGAGGCCATCCGGATCTACCGGGAAAAATTTCGTGAGATCCACTGCGTCCTGATCGACCTCAGCATGCCGGAGTTGAACGGAAAAACGGTATTCGAAAAGCTGCGCCGCCTCGACCCCGATATCTGCGTGATCCTTTCGAGCAGCTACACGGAAGCGGATGTCATGGCACAGTTCGGGGACAGGCGGCCTGCAGGATTCATTCAAAAGCCCTACCGCTTCCAGTCCCTCGGCACCAAACTCAAAGCCATCCTCGACCAGACCCCCTCCGATCGATAGGCCCCTCACCGCCCCAATTCCCGCCGCCACCCGCCCCCCGTCGGCCGGCCGCCTTGCAAGCCTTTCAGCGATGATTATTCTGGAATCAGTCAGCTGGTCTCATTCACGCGGTGGATAGCGTCGTTCTTCGGCTGTTGAAACCCGGAAGTTGCGTCTGAAAAAGTCCCGCCGCGAGCGGTTCGTCCGCTCCCACGCCGAAAGGATGGCTGACATGGAAAATCCCGAAACCGCCCTGTGCTTCTCCGAAAGCCGCCACCCCCGCCCGGCGCCGGGGACCCTGGCGGCCCTGAATTTCGACAACCGGTTCATCCGCGACCTCCCCGCCGATCCGGAGGCCGCCAACCGGCGGCGCCAGGTGCCGGGGGCCTGCTATTCCTTCGTCTCCCCGACCCGGGTGGCCGCACCGGTGCTGGTGGCATACTCCCGGGAGGCCGCGGCGCTGCTCGACCTCTCGCCCGAGGTCTGCGCCACGGCGGCCTTCACCCGGCTCTTTTCCGGAAACTGCCTTCTCCCAGGCATGACGCCCTACGCCATGAACTACGGCGGGCACCAGTTCGGCCACTGGGCCGGGCAGCTGGGGGACGGGCGGGCCATCAACCTGGGGGAGGTCGTCAACCAACGTTCGGAGCACTGGACCCTGCAGCTCAAGGGGGCCGGCCCCACCCCTTATTCCCGTACGGCCGACGGACTTGCGGTGCTGCGGTCGTCGATCCGCGAATTCCTTTGCAGCGAGGCCATGTTCCACCTGGGGGTGCCTACCACCCGGGCCCTGAGCCTGATCCTCACCGGAGAGGAGGTGGAGCGGGATATGTTCTATGACGGCCATCCAAAGATGGAGCCGGGCGCTGTCGTCTGCCGCCTCGCCCCTTCGTTCACGCGCTTCGGCAGCTTCCAGATTCACGCCGCCCGGGGGGAGACCGCCCTGCTCCGGCAGCTGGTCGACACCACCATTCTCGCTGATTTTCCCCATTTGGGGCCGCCGTCGCCGCGGGTCTATGGCGAGTGGTTCGACGAGGTCTGCCGGCGGACCGCAGAGATGATCGTCCACTGGATGCGGGTGGGGTTCGTCCACGGCGTGATGAACACGGACAACATGTCCATCCTGGGCCTCACCATCGACTA
>CAJXSB010000468.1 GCA_913060435.1 uncultured Desulfococcus sp. | reverse complement strand
TTGGCCTCGATAAAAATGAAATAAATATCAGGGATGTTTTTGGATTTCAAGTCATATTTTCCCGGCGGGCTGCTGCCCGCAGAGGCTTCCGGCAATGCCGAAGGCAGGGGCACCCGGCGCAGCGGGACACGAAGACCGCTTCCGCCATGACGATGAGATGATTGTCATCGGACCTATTTCCCCGGAATCCTCAAGAGTTCGGCATCCGTCCGGCGAAGGGATTGAAGATTTGCCATTCATGATGGGCTGTTTATCATAGGATAAGCCTTGGGATTTCATGGTGTATATACAAGAAAAAAGCAGGGGGCGAATATGAAACTACAGGACAAGCTGAACGCATATAAAAAAGGATTCCTCAAGCAGGTGCCCGAGGATGACTTGAAAATCATGAACCGCGCCACCGAGGATCTACAGAACTCCGGCATCCTGGAGTCCGTTGTCCGGGTGGGCGACATTGCGCCGGATTTTACCCTGGAGAACACCGACGGGACGATGCTCGGGCTGTCGGATGCCCTCAAAGGCGGCCCCGTGGTCCTGGGCTTCTACCGGGGCAAGTGGTGACCGTACTGCAACGTGGAGCTGGAAGCTCTCGCGAAAATCGTCCCGGAGATCCAGGCGGCCGGCGGCTCTCTGGTCATGGTCGCGCCGCAGCAGCCGTCCTTCAACCGGGCCATCGCCGAGGAGAGGAAGCTGGACGTCCCGATTTTGAGTGATCCGGGGAATGCGGTGGCGGCAAGCTACGGCATCCGCCATGCCCTGCCGGAGGACCTGCGGCAGGTCTACCTGAAATTCGGCCTCGATCTCCCCCTGCACAACGGCGATGAATCGTGGACGCTGCCGATGCCCGCCCGTTTAATCATCGACACGGAGCGCATTATCCGGTATGCTGAGATAAATGCCGACTATACCGTGCGCCCGGATCCGGAGGAGACCCTGGCGGTGCTGAAGCAGCGCCCCTGGGAATAAGCCTGGGGCCGGGGGGCCCTGAACGGCCTTGCGGCCTCTCCGTGCCGGGCGCAGCCTTCAACGACGGTGGGATCCGCCATTGACGGCGCCGGCGGCGCCTGCCCGAATGCATGCTGGAGAGAGCCCCATGCCATCCCACACCCGTCCCGATTGGGAACGCCGGCTGGTGACCCCCCAGGCGGCGCTGACCCGCATCCGGCCCGGTACGACGATTTTTATCGGCACCGGGCCCGCAACCCCTCGGACGCTGCTCAACAGCCTGATGGACTCCGACGCCCACAACGCCAAAGACCTGGAGCTGCTCCAGCTGGCCACCCACGGCAACATCATGTCCGTGGCGGATCTCCGCGCCCATAATTATCGCCTGAAAACCTTTTTTTCGGGCTATATTTCCTGGAGGACCATTCAGTCGGGCCGGGTCGACCTGATTGCGGCATATGCCTCCCGCATTCCGCAGATCCTCAAGTCCGGGCAGATCCCCATCGATGTGGCATTCATCCAGGTTACGCCGCCGGATGAAGCGGGATACTGCAGCCTGGGCGTGGCGGTCGACGTGGCCCGGGAGGCCATCGACCAGGCGTCCTTCGTGGTGGGGGAGATCAACCCCGACATACCGTTCACCTTCGGAGACACGTTCGTTTCCATCGATGAATTCGATCTTCTGGTGCGGTCGGAAGAACCCGCCGCCGTCTACGGGAGATGGGCCGTGGACGACGCCATGGACCAGGTGGCGGCCAACATCGCAGCGGTGGTCAAGGACGGGGACTGCCTCTGCTATACCTACAACCCGCTTTTCGAGGCCCTCTCCCCCCATTTGAGCGGCAAAAAGGATCTGGGCATCCATTCCCTCTATTTTACGGACGCCCTGATGGATCTGGTCAAGAGCGGTGCGGTGACCAACTACCGGAAATCACCCTTCCGGGGCAAATCTCTCACCTCCTACGCCTTGGGCACCGAAGCGCTCTACCGGTGGCTCGACCGGAATCCCCTGGTCGAGTTCCAGGGCATTGACTGGGTCTGCAATCCCACCTTCATCGGCCGCAACCCCCAGTTCGTGGCCATCTATGAGGCGCGGAAGGTCGACCTGTTCGGCGGCGTGGCCTTTCCGACCCGGGGCAGGGTCGCCTCGGGGCCGGGGGAGGTGGTCGACTTCTTCTCCGGCGCGGAGATCTCCCAGGACGGCTGCACCATGCTCGGTCTCCCCAGCCGTGATGAGAAGGGGGAGTCCAATATTCTCGTCGCCCTGATGGACTACCCCAACCAATTCCGCATGCGGGAGTCGGTCCACATGATCGTCACCGAATACGGCATCGCCAATCTCAAGTGGCGCACCCTTCGGGAGCGCGCCCAGGCCATCATCGACATCGCCCACCCCGATGACCGGGAGTACCTGGTGGCGCAGGCCCGGGAAAAAAAGCTTCTCTACGCGAACCAGATCTATATCAGCGGGACGGCCCACCTCTACCCGTCTCACCTCGCTGACGAGCACACCTTCAAAGACGGCACCACCGTGCGGTTTCGGGCCATCAAGCCATCGGACGAGGAGGCCATGCGCCGCTTCTTCTACCGCTTTTCGGAGAAGCCCATCTACTACCGTTTTTTTTACAAGATCCGGACGATGTCCCACGATAAGATGCAGGAATACGTCAATGTCGATTATTCCTCGGGTGTATCTGTCGTGGGGCTCGTCGGGCGGCCCGGCGATGAAAAGATCATCGCCGAGGCGCGCGTGGTCCGGGACGAGCGGGACGGCTTCGGCAATATGGCGTTTCTCATCGAGGAGGCGTACCAGGGCATCGGCATCGGCTCCTACCTCATGGGCTCCCTGGTCCGGGTGGCGAGGGAGAAGGGGATGAAAGGGCTGACGGCCGAGGTGCTGGCGGGCAACAAGTCGATGATGAAGATATTCGAAAAGGCGAATCTGACCCTGGAGGCCCACCTGGCCGACGGCATCTACCATATCCGGATGCCGTTTGCCGCCCAGGGGGGGCGGCAGGAGTAGCGCCGCCAGGGCTGCAGCGGCCCTGGGGGTGCCGGGGTCTGCGCTGCCATGGACCGGCGGCTGGACCGCCCCGGCGCCGGGAGGCCTATGAAGCGACAGCGGCTGACT
>CAJXSB010000467.1 GCA_913060435.1 uncultured Desulfococcus sp. | reverse complement strand
ATGGATGGAGATGCGGCAATTTTCTGCCATATCTCCTTTAACATTGTTGCCGCCCGGCACTCCGGATCGTGCTCGACAAGGGTCCGGCCCGCCACCATGGCGTGGGTAAATGACGGGTCAAAGGGAATTCGGCCCACCAGCGCCATGCCCCATTCTTTGGCCCTTTGCTCGATCTCTTCGGCTTTCTCCGGGTTAAGATCGAACTTGTTCACCAGGAGCATCCCCGGCACCTTGAAATGTCCGGCCAGTTCGGCTGCCCGCGCCATGTCATGGAGCCCTGAAACGGTGGGCTCCGCCACGATCAGGACAGCGGCGGCGCCGCCAATGGCGGCAATGACGGGACAGCCCACGCCGGGGGGGCCGTCGGTGATGATCAGATCGATTCCCGCTTTTTCCGCGAATGCCCGTGCCTCCTGCCGGATCAGGGTGACCAGTTTGCCGGAGTTTTCCTCTGCCAGGCCCAGCCGGGCATGGACCATCGGGCCGAAGCGGGTGTCGGAAATGAACCACTGGCCGCAGGTGTTCTCCGGAAAATCGATGGCCTGATCCGGGCAGAAGTCGACGCAGACACCGCAGCCCTCGCAGTCGAGGGGATCGATCTCGAATGTCTCATTGGATGTCTCCCGGACGGCATCGAACCGGCAGAGTTCCATGCAGGTGCCGCAGCCGGTGCACCGGTCCGCCGCGATCACCGCCGTGTTCCCGCCTTTAAAATCCGTCTCCTGCCGGACCACTGGCTCGAGAAGCAGGTGGAGGTCTGCGGCATCCACGTCTGCGTCGCAGAGGATCCTGTTCCTGGCAAGGGCCGCAAACGATGCCGTGAGGCTGGTTTTGCCCGTGCCGCCTTTACCGCTGATGATCACAAGCTCTTTCATCGCGCTTCCCCCTCCCCGGCAGAGTCCTGGATGCTCCGGCAGAGCGCCTGAAAGCGCTCGCGCCATTCGGGCATTTCATCGATAATCATCCGGCCCCGTGAATAGGCGTGGGCGATCCGCCGGTCAAAAGGAATCTCCATGAGGACCGGGATCTCTTCCTCGGCGGCATATCGCAGTACGCGGTCGTCTCCGATATCCGATCGGTTGATCACCAGGCCGCAGGGGATGCCCAGGATCCTCACCGCGCCCACCGCAAGCTTCAGATCGTGAAGCCCGAAGGGTGTCGGCTCCGTCACCATCAGGACATAGTCGGCCCCCTTCATGGCCGCCACCGCAGGGCAGGATGTCCCCGGCGGCGCATCGATAATGGTGAGACGCTCCGGGTTCCGGCAGGCCCTGACCCTGCGGATCAGCGGCGGGGACATGGCCTCTCCGACCCGCATGCGCCCGTGGATGAAGTCGATCTTTCCGGCACGCCCCTGTTCGATCTCGCCGATATTTCGGCCGGTTTCCGTGATGGCGCCTTCCGGACAGACGGCCACGCACCCGCCGCAGCTGTGGCACATTTCCGGAAATGTCAGCACCGTCTCGGCAACGACGGCGATGGCCTTGAACCGGCAGATCTCCGCGCATTTTTTGCAGTAGGTGCATTTTGTCTGATCGATTTCCGGCACCGGCACGTCGACCGATGAGGATTCATGGATGGTCGGGTGAAGAAACAGGTGCGCGTTGGGGGCCTCGACGTCGCAGTCAAGGAGCTCTACGCCGGAACCCATCGACACCGCCATATTGACGGCAACGGTGGTCTTTCCCGTGCCGCCTTTTCCACTGGCAACGCTGATAATCATGCCTCAACCTCCCGCCGTCTGCGTCATCTGGAGGATATGGGACAGCTTGTTGAGCAGATGCCGGGCATCTTCCCGGCCGGGGTTCGACGGCAGCTGGGCCAGGACCCCCAGACCTTCCGTGGCCTCATGGAACTCCTCGGGCGGCATCCCGCTGACCAGGGCCACGCCCGAAAGCGGGCAGCGAACAGCCACCTGCTGGGCCAGGTCGCGACCGGACATATCCGGCAGCGCCTCATCGATAACAACCAGTTCCACCGGCGTTTCCATCAGTCGGTCCAGGGCTGCCGCTCCGGAATCCACGCAGATGAGATGCGTGTCGTCCCGGCCAGCCATCTCATCGCGGAATTCACCAAAAGATGCGGCCGAACCGACCGTGAGGATGTCAATCATCTTCTTCCTCCCGTTTGAAGATTTGCGGTGAGGCACGATCAGGGGGCGCCCCGACCCGTCGTCACCGGCATTGTGAACGCAAATTCATAAGCAAGCACCGTGCCAGCCCAATAAAACGACTTCGGCCAGGTTTCGCTTCCAGAGGCCTCCGACAGATAGACCGGCAATGGAACGGATTCGTCGGGTCAAGGCCCATCGGGCTGCAGGGGTATTTGATATTTTTTCATATATTTCCAGACCGACGTCCGGCTCACGCCGATGCGCCGGGCCGCTTCGGCCTTGTTCCATCCGCAGTCGTCCAGCAGCTCCAGAAGCTGCCGGCGGGTGAGGCGGGCGCCCGGTCGACCGGCCGCAGCGGAACCACCCGGCGCGGCATCGGGCAGAGGCCGGTACTCACACTGCCGGATCTCCACGGGGAGGTCGAAGACACCGATCTCGGCGTCGGAGCAGAGCACGAAAGCGTGCTCGATGGCATTCTCAAGCTCCCGGACATTGCCCGGCCAGCCGTAGTCCATCATGATGCGCATGGCTTCATCGGAAACGCCCCGCACATCCTTGCCGGTCTTTTGGTTCTGGGCGTCGATGAAATGATCAACCAGGAGCGGAAGATCCTCCTTGCGCATCCGCAATGGAGGCACCTGGATAGGAAAGACCTTGAGGCGGTAGTAGAGGTCCTCCCGGAAGTCGCCCCTGCGGACATGCTCGAGAAGGTCGCGGTGGGTGGCGGCGATGATCCGGATGTCGATCCGGCGCCGTTTCGACTCTCCGACCCGCTCAATTTCCCGCTCCTGGAGAACCCGAAGCAGCTTGACCTGTATCAGGGGGCTGATCTCACCGATTTCATCCAGAAAAACCGTTCCCCCGTGCGCCTCCTCGAACCGCCCTTTCCGGTCCCTGGCAGCGCCGGTGAAAGCACCCCGCACGTGGCCGAAAAGCTCGCTCTCCAGGAGGGACTCCGACAGGGCGCT
>CAJXSB010000466.1 GCA_913060435.1 uncultured Desulfococcus sp. | reverse complement strand
GAGCGCAATGGATCCAAATGGACCTCCCCCGACCATTGGAACGAGGCGCCATGGTCGGTTCCGGCCGCCAGGGTGTACGGCCCTTTTCGGTCGGGAAGCGTGGAAAGGTTCGACAGCGATGCGTCGATGGGTTCGATGGCGAGGTCGGCCGGCCGGGACTGCCGCATGTCGGCCACATCGATCCGTCCCTGCCGGATGGTGATGTCACGAAGGAGCAGCCTGGGAGCCCTGCGGTCGTCCGATGTCGAATCCTGGTATTTTTCGGTGTCATCGGTGCCTGGCTGCCGATCGAACATCGTCGCCAGGTTGATGCGCCCATCCTTCTCAACGACGAGATTGACCCTGGGCCGGTCCAGTTCGATTTGTTGAAACGTCCACGCCCAGCGAAACAGGCTGCTGGCCTGGAAATCGGCGAAGAAGCGCTGGAAGCCGGCAAGGGGGCGGCCGTCCGGTGAAGACAGGGAAAATCCCTGTACTTCCGCGGTCAGGAGGAACGGGTTCATGCGAACACGCTCGATGGCCGCAGTCGTCTCCAGGCGGCGCTCCAGGAGCATCGGGACATAGCGCTTGACCAGAAACGGCGCCAGCAGAAAGCCGGCCAGCGCATAGCAGGCAAGGGCTGCCACGGCAATGACAAACGGCCTGCTGATCAGGATGCGCTTCAGCCGGGCACCAACGGTATTCGGCGTAGAAGGATCGGGGGGATTGGGCATTTTTCCAGCTTTCATTTGGTTCAGTGTGAACATTTTTCTGGGATGCGCGGCGGCCAGGGATTGAAAATAGATTGCCAATGCTGCACCATAGGTTGAATATAAAGAAGATGATCCCAAAGTAAACCAATGGACGACTTTTTTTTCTCGAGGGTTGCATCCATTGAAAAACTATTCCATTATAGCAGGCAGTTCATGCCTGATAATCATTATTATGTGGGTGTTGCTATCGCCACACAGGAAAGAGGCGGGGAGCATTTGGCTGATCCGAAAATAAGATTCGAGGCCATCGTTCAAAAATTGCGGGAAAACCAGCAGCGGTTGACCCCGCAGCGCCTGGCCATCGTCAAGATTCTGGCGCGCAGTAAAGGGCACCCCAGCGTGGAGATGATCTACGAGCAGCTGCGCCGGGATTTTCCCACGATGAGTCTGGCAACCGTCTACCGCAATATCATGATGCTGAAGTCCCTGGGCGAAGTGATCGAGCTTGGGTTTCCCGACGGCAGCAACCGCTATGACGGCAACAAGCCATATCCCCACCCCCATGTCATCTGCATACATTGCCACCGCATCATTGACCCGGATCTGGCGACCCTCCAGGACATGACGGCCGAGGTCGCCGATGAAACCGGCTTCGAGATTCTGACGCACCGCCTCGATTTTTTCGGGATCTGCCGGGACTGCATGAAAAAATCCCGATAGGGGTTTTTGTCTTGACTCAACTTTCGAGTTTCATCAGCCGGAGAACACCTCATATCCATCGTATGAACGAATCTCGAAAGTTAAATCTTGATTCCATATCGGAATATTGTTATGGTTTTTTGATAATAATTATTATCATCTGATATTGATTGTTTTTTGATCCGATTCATCTGATCCGATCAATTTGATCCGCTTATTTTGATCCGGTCAAGATTGGAGAGCCTCATCGGAGGGCATAGATGGATTCGATCCATCGCCGGAAAACCATTGACGGATCCGATGCGTATGGTATAGCAGCATTACTGCTATAATTCCCACAACATGAAAGGAGGCATCCATGGGAGAAGAGATGGAGGTCGGCTGCGCCAGACCCACCGGCGGACCGGTCGGAAGTAGCGGCGATGAAAAAGCCGAAACTGCAACCCCACCAGTAAAGGAGGCCGCACCCATGATTCAGGTTGGCAAAAAGGCGCCGGATTTTGTCGCACCGGCGTATCAGCAGGGAAAGTTTGTTTCCGTCAAGCTGTCGGAGTACCTGGGAAAATGGGTGCTCATCTGCTTCTATCCGGGGGATTTCACCTTCGTCTGAGCGACGGAGATTTCGGCAGTTGCCGAAAAATATGAAGAATTCCAGAAGCTGGGTGTGGAGATCCTCTCCATGAGCATCGACAGTGTCTTCGTCCACAAGATGTGGGATGACAACGAGCTTTCGAAGATGGTGGATGGCGGGGTGCCGTTCCCGATGCTGTCGGATGCCGGCGGAAGGGTCGGCAAGGTATTCGGTGTTTTTGACGAAGAGGCCGGCGTCGAAACCCGCGGCCGTTTCATCATCGATCCTGAAGGGGTGGTGCAGGGCTTCGAGGTGCTGACGCCGCCGGTGGGCCGCAACGTCAACGAAACCATCCGCCAGGTCCAGGCATTTCAACTCGTGCGGGAAAGCAAGGGCACGGAAGCGACACCTTCGGGCTGGCGCCCGGGAAAGGTCACGCTGAAACCGGGACCGGAGCTTGTCGGGAAGGTATGGGAGGTTTGGAAGACCAACATGGCCTTCGATTGATGCGACGCTGATTCGGCTTCTCCGGACAATCCGGAGCAGCGCCCTCAGGCGTATGCCAAGTCAGCCGGAGACTGCCCCTGCGATGGCGTCGGTATGGAAGACCCGCCACCGGCATTCCCAGCCGCTACTGCCGGTGCCCATAGGCACGGGCGGGGATGACCTCAAATGCGTCCTTCCCCGGCGGCCTCCAGTAGAGTTTCAGGGCCGCCGTGCCCTTCCGCTGGAAATATTTGACCATCATCGGATACCATCCCGCCGCATCCGCAGTAAATGCCCCGATGTCCGACAGGCGGTCTGAATGGACATCGGGGTCTTTGAGGATGCTGGTGCCGCTGATAAAGATTTCGACCCCGTCGTTGGAAAGGGCCTGAAGTTCATAGCGCCCCGGCTTTTCCATGAGGATGTAGCCCTTCATCTGAACCCCCACCCCCCGGCGCCGGCCGCTGTCGAAGACTTCGTTCTGGCCGAACTGGTGGTCGACCATCAGGATTGGCGCACCCGGACGCCCCTTTTCCAGGAGGGCGCGGTCGCCGTCCGGCACCCGCGACACATGCCGGTACATACCGTCGAAATACAGCACCTCGAGGCCCGCCGTCATGCCGGTGTCGTTGATACCGATC
>CAJXSB010000465.1 GCA_913060435.1 uncultured Desulfococcus sp. | reverse complement strand
TCCTCACTGCTGCCTCCCGTAGGAGTCTGGACCGTGTGTCAGTTCCAGTGTGGCTGATCATCCTCTCAGACCAGCTAACCATCGCTGCCTTGGTAGGCCGTTACCCCACCAACTAGCTAATGGTACGCGGGCTCATCCTCAAACAGTAGCTTCCATGGAGCGGCCACCTTTCATCAATCCCGCCAAAGCAAAATTGACTTCATCCGGTATTAGCACCCCTTTCGGAGGGTTATCCCAGATTCAAGGGTAGATTACCCACGCGTTACTCACCCGTGCGCCACTTTACTAGCCTCTGCAAGCAGAAGCGTTCTCGTGCGACTTGCATGTGTTAAGCACGCCGCCAGCGTTCATTCTGAGCCAGGATCAAACTCGCCAATTAAACTTCCAAATAAAAGCCTATTGGCTACTCAAATTTCTTAACAAGCGCCTCACTCATTATCACTGTCTGGTTTTCAAAGATCAAAGAATTTTTGGGGAGCAGCTGTTTGCTTCCCTCAAAGAACTCGGCCAAATTACAGAATCGCGGCCGGATTGTCAAGCACTTTTTTCATCTTTTTTTTCGACCGGAAAACATCTCCGAAGCGCCCGACAGCATCCCTCGTCATTCCAACAATACCGGCAAAACAATACCGGCACAACGGCACTGGCTAAAGCAGACCAGCCAAAACGTCCGAGACGTCTCCAGCCGTTGATGTTTTCGGTCAAGGGACCGTTCTTCCATGTCAAAAAGAGCAAAAAAAATCTGCTGACCGCCCATCAGATGAAAGGTCAGCAGACCCGAACAGGAGCGCTTTTTATAGAATCCAGCGCTGGATGTCAAGCACTTTTTTCGGCGGCGCCTCAGCCTCTCAGGATCAGTTTGTAATACCGTTTTTTCCCGGCCCGGAACATGATACCGGCGGCATCGTCAAAATCGCTTTTCGTGACCATGTATTCGGGAGACGGGATCCGCTCACCGTTCATGTAGCCGCCGCCCTGCTGGATCAGCCTCCTGGCGGCCCCTCCGGAGGGCGCCAGCCCCGCCATATAGAGGACCTTGAATGCCGGGATGCCGTCGCCCAGCTCCAGCTCACTGATCTCCATCGCCGGCACGGCATCATCGCCCCCCTTCCCGCTGCGGGGAATGGCGCTGGTCGGCAGCAGGCCCGCCGGCACCACCCGGAATCCGAACATGCTTCCGGCGGCATCATAGGCTTTTACCGCCGCCTCACGTCCATGGGCCAGCATCGTGGCTTCGAACGCCAAAACGGCCTTGGCGCAGTTCAGCTCCTCCCCCGAAAGCTCGCCCACCGTCTCGATCTCCGCCATGGGGAGGAACGTAAAGAGCGCGAGAAAACGTGCGACATCTCTGTCGTCGGTATTGACCCAGAACTGATAGTATTCATAAGGCGTCGTCCGATCAGCGTCGAGCCAGACCGCCCCTTTGTGGGTCTTCCCCATCTTGATGCCGCTGGCGGTCATGATCAGGGGGAAGGTGATGCCGAAGGCGGTCTTCTGAAAGACCCTACGGATCAGCTCGATCCCCGCGACGATATTGCCCCACTGGTCGCTTCCGCCCATCTGAAGCGCGCAGTCATATTTATCGAAGAGCATCATAAAATCATATGCCTGAAGAACCATGTAATTGAACTCGATAAAGTTGAGCCCCTCCTCGGAATCCAGGCGCATGCGGTAGCTTTCGGCCTTGATCATGCGGTTGACGCTGAAATGACGCCCGATATCCCGGAGCATGGGGATGTATTGGAGCGTCGTCAGCCAGTCGGCGTTGTTGAGCAACCGGGCCTTGCCGTTGGAAAAATCCATAAACCTCGAGAGCTGCCGCTGGATGCCTTTGACATTCTCCGCAATGACTTCGGGGGTGAGGAGCTGCCGCATTTCGGTTTTTCCGGAGGGGTCGCCGATCAGTCCTGTACCGCCGCCCACCAGTGCAATGGGGCGGTGTCCGTGGCGCTGCATGTGCGCGAGCGCCATGATGGGAACGAGGCTGCCGACATGGAGGCTTGACGCCGTTGGATCAAATCCGATGTAGCACGTCCGGCCAGGGCTGTTAAAATGCTCCAAGAGCTCCGCTTCGTGGGTTGTCTGTTCGATGAATCCCCGTTCCCTGAGCGTATCAACAATATTCGCCATCTCATTCCACCTTACTTGTTAGCATATTCTACAGCGCGTGTTTCCCGGATCACCATCACCTTGATCTGCCCTGGAAAGGTCAGTGATTCCTCAATCTTCTTGACAATATCCTTGCTCATCAGGATGGTCTCTTCATCGCTCACCTTATTGCTCTCAACCAGCACCCGGATCTCTCGGCCGGCCTGTATCGCATAGGAATTGACGACGCCGTGAAAGGCATTGGCGATGTTTTCGAGATCCTCGAGCCGCTTCACATAATTTTCCAGCAGCTCCTTCCGCGCCCCCGGCCGCGCGCCGGAGAGGCCGTCAGCGGCCTGAACCAGAAGCGCATAGATGGATGAGGGCGGCACGTCTTCATGATGGGCGGCAACCGCATGGACGACCTTCGGGGACTCCCCGAACTTCTTCAGCAGTTTCGAGCCGATGAGCGCATGGGGCCCCTCCACCTCGTGGTCGATGGCCTTGCCGATATCGTGGAGCAGGCCCATCCGGCGGGCAAGCTTTTCATTCAGCCCGAGCTCGGCCGCCATAATGCCGCACAGGAATCCAACTTCAACGGAATGCTGCAGAACGTTCTGGGCGTAGCTGGTCCGGAATTTGAGCTGCCCGATGTATTTGATCAGCTCGTTGTGGATCCCGTGGACCCCCAGATCGAAGGCCGCCTGCTCTCCGGCCTCCTTGATGGTGACGTCGATCTCCTTGCCGACTTTTTTGACGATATCCTCAATGCGCGCCGGATGAATTCTGCCGTCGGAGATCAGCCGCATCAGCGAAATTCTCGCCACTTCTCTGCGGACCGGATTGAAGCCGGAGAGGATGACCGCCTCCGGTGTGTCATCGATAATCAGGTCGATGCCCGTAGCCGCTTCGAGGGCCCGGATGTTCCGCCCCTCGCGACCGATGATCCGGCCCTTCATTTCGTCATTGGGCAGGGGAACCACCGAGACGGTCCGCTCCGCTACAA
>CAJXSB010000464.1 GCA_913060435.1 uncultured Desulfococcus sp. | reverse complement strand
CTCCCCTTCTCCGTAGACCCCCGGATACTCCGCCGACTGGTCGAGGTCGTGGCTAATCCGGGTGAGGACATACGCCTTGTCGTTCATGTCCTCCCGGTAGTAGTCCGTCAGCCGGAACCGGTACCCGCTGACAAAGGCCCGGCAGCCGCCCGCCCCGCGGATGCTGGTGATGCGGCACTCCTCCGCCTCCATCCGGATCGTCGTGAGACGGTCCCCCGCGCTCCGCCGGGTGTAGGCCCCGGGATAGTCGTAGAGCTCCCGGTCGCCGGGCCCCAGCCGCGCCACGGCGTCCACCGACACCGAAAGATCGGTTTTGGGGGCCTCGAAGTTGAAGTCGCAGAGGGTGCACTTGCCGGCCCGGATCTCTTTCACCACGTTGAGCCGCTCGAGGACGTCCGCCGTCAACAGCGCCCCGCCGGAGCGCTGGCAGGACGCCGACTCCTGCCCGGGGCAGGGCTTGTGCTCCCCCGGCGAGTCGGCCAGCACCAGGGTATGCTTCCCCTCCTCGTGCTCGAAGAAATAATAGATCCCCTCCGCCTCGAGGAGGCGCGAGACGAAATCGAAATCGGATTCTCGGTACTGGACCGTGTATTCCCTGGCATCGTAGGCGCCGCTGAGGCGGAGGCTGACGTCGTTCAAGGAATGCTCGCCAAAGAGGGTCTGGGCGATTTCAGGGACGGACTGGTTCTGGAAGATCCGGCAGTCGGTGGTCTGGGTCAGGAGCCAGAGCCGCGGGACCAGGGCGGCCTCATAAAAGGCATACCGCATCTCGCTGTCGTCATCCCCGCCGCCGCTGCCCTGGCTGAATCGGGAGATCATGCCGTGGAGATAGCGCAGGCTCCCGTCGGCCAGATGGATGGAAATCGTGGCGTCCTCCCCGATGATCTCCTCAAAGGCGATGGCATGGTTCTCCGAGATCATCCGGAGGTCAAAGTGGTAAAGCCGTGAGATGGCTTCGGTGCCGTGAAGCCCCGTGAGGAGCAACACATCCTGCCCCAGCGGGGTGTCGATGGCAAACGGCCGGTTTTCCTGGGCGACGCTCATAAAGCCCCCTCGGCTGGCGGTTCAAGCAACAGGGAGAGGCGCAATGGTGGAGGAAGCGATGGAAGATATTATTAAACTATAACCCAGATCGATGATTTTCAAGAAAAAATGAAAGATCCTGGGAGCAAGCTCCTCAAAATGAAAATTGAAATACCATAAATTTTATTATATGTTTGCTTTCAATATTGCTTTCCTCCGACGGCCAGAGGTGTTCTCCGGAGCCGGTTTCTGCACCTTTAGCCGTGAGCTTTAGTGCCGCTTAGATTTCGCGGAGGAATAGCGGCCCGGACTGTCTGAGCGAAGCGAGTTTCCGGGCCGCCCGGAGCAAATCTTAGCGTCACTTAAGCGAAGCGGCGTGGTGCAGAAACCGGCTCCGGAGAACACCGGCCAACGAAAGTCGGGTACAGAAACCAATCCCCGGAGACCACCGGCCTACGAAAGCCGTATGGAGTTGTTACATCCGTAAATGACGCATCATAAACCCGCCACCTGCAATGAGGAGCATGCCATGGGCACCAACAACATCTTCTTTCTGGAGAACATCGAATGGTTTGACGAGACCGGCCGGGAGCTTTTGCACCGGATTCCGGAGACGGGGTCGGGGGAGATCAAGTACGGGGCCCAGCTCACGGTGCGCGAGAGCCAGGCCGGGGTCTTCGTCTACCAGGGCAAGGCCGTTGGCGTCTTCGGGGCGGGACGCCACACCCTCAAGACCGCCAACATCCCCCTCCTGACCAAGATCGCATCCATCCCCTGGGGCCTTTCGAGCCCGCTCCGGGCCGAAGTCTGCTTCGTCAACATGAAGGTCTTCGCCAACCTCAAGTGGGGGACAAGGGACCCGGTGGCCTTCAAGGACGCGGAGCTGGGGCTGATCCGGCTCCGGGCTTTCGGCGTCTTCAACCTCCAGGTGGTCCAGCCCGTCCTCTTCATCAACCGGCTGGTGGGCACCCAGGGCGTCTACACCACCGAAGCGGTGGAGGACTACCTGAGCCAGGTCATCGTCTCCCGGTTCAACGACACCATCGGCGAGCACCTCGACACCCTTGCCCGCCTCCCCTCCCGCTACGACGAGATCTCGACCATCCTCACCAGCCGCCTCCAGGAGGACCTCGGCCATTTCGGGCTCCACCTGAACCGCCTCTACATCAGCGCCATCACGCCGCCCGCCGAGGTGCAGCAGGCCATCGACGACCAGAGCCGCATGGAGGTCATCGGCGACATGGAGAAGCTCATGCGGATGAAGGCGGCCATGGCCGTGGAGTCGGCCGCCACTGCCGGGGCCGGGGAGACCATGGGCGCCGGTTTGGGCCTGATGATGCCGGCCATGTTCGCCCGCTACCTCTCCCAGGGCTCCCCGGAAACGGATCCCGGCAGCGGCGGCAAAAGCTTCTCCTGCCCGGAATGCCGGAGCCCGGTCCCGGAGAACGCCCGGTTCTGCCCCCAGTGCGGCCACCAGCAGGTGATCTTCGAGCAGTGCGCCAGCTGCGGCAAGAACCTGACGCCCAATGCCCGGTTCTGCCCCCGATGCGGCCACCCGGCCGCGGAGAAGCCCAAAGCCCGGTCCTGCCCGGCCTGCGGCACGGAGAACCTGGCCGGCGCCGTCTTCTGCAACCAGTGCGGGGAGCGGATGTGACCGCCCTCCGGATCGCCCACCAGTGCCCCCAGTGCGGCGCACCCGCGGTCCTGGCGGAGACGGACCGGCTCTTCACCTGCGGCTACTGCCGGGTGACCTCCTGCCTGCTCCAGCCGGACTATTTCCGCTACATGCTGCCCCACAAGGCGCCCGCGGGCAAGGAACTCATCTACGTTCCTTACTGGCGGTGCCGGGGCATGCTCTTCTCCTGCACGGATTCGGAGATCCACCAGCGGGTCGTGGACTACAGCCGGATCGCCGTCTCCGCAGCACCCCTCCCCCCCAGCCTCGGGGTGCGCCCCCAGGCCATGACCCTCCACACCGCCGAACGCCGCGACGGCGCCCGCTTCCTCCAGCCGGCCGCCGGACCGGCCGGCGCAGCCCGGGATTTCGAGGACCACTTCCGCGCGGCCCTGGACGGCCCGGTCTACAGCCAGGCC
>CAJXSB010000463.1 GCA_913060435.1 uncultured Desulfococcus sp. | reverse complement strand
CAGCACATAGGCGTTGGCGTTGAAGAGGCCGTAGAAGGTGAGGTTCTCGCCCTGCCAGTCGCCGTCCGGATGCTTGCGGCGGGGGACGGCGGCCAGGATCTGCCAGCGCTCCGCTGGAAGCGTCCTGAATCCCCAGGACAGGATCAGGGAAAACACCAGGGTCAATCCGAGAATAAATAGTTCGTCGGTCATGCCTTGCGCTCCTTTGAAGATGAAAGTGGAATTGATAAATCCGATGGGCGATCCAGCGGGATCCGCCGGGCGATCTCCTGGCGCACCTGCACCTCGGTCTCGACCAGGGGGCTGCCGAAGCCTTCGGAAAACCGGGTCTGGATGCCGCTGCGGTGTAGGTTGTGGAGAATGTCATTCGAGAAGACCACTTTCCCCGGCTGGAACACGAGCACATCGGTTGAGCTGCCGGGGCGGTAGAGGCTCTTGGGTACCCCCTTTTTCAGAAACATTCCCGGCAGCACGTCCCGGGGATCGTCGTAGCGCTCCTCGCTGTAGCATTGAACAATGTCGCCGATCATCAGGGCCGCCACCTCGATCATGGCCACCAGCCCTACACGGCTCCCGCCGGGAACATCGGTGTCGATGATGGTGACCACCCGCCGGTTCTTGGAAAAGGATGCGCTCATGGCCATGATGGCCCCGGGATTGCACGGATGGTAGGCCCCCGGGATGTCGTAGATGTCGAGGACCCGGCCTGCCACCGGGGTGTGGTTGTAGTGGTATTTGTCCGGGGTGAGCCGGAACACGGCCACGTCGCCGTCCTGAAAGGCGTCGATCCACTCGGGCCTGTGGCTGCCGATCAGCTCCGCGTAGTGAAAGAATTTCTCCTTGATAAAGATCTGGGACATCCGCGAAAAGGATCCCACCAGCACCCGTGCATCGGCGGGCGAAACCACCGTGTCCGGTTCTCCGGGCATGGGGCGGAACTGCCAGTATCGGATCTTCCGTTCGAAGATCTTGCGGGCGGTGTCGAGGGTGCCGAGCGGTTCCAGGCACTCGTCCGGGTCGATGCCCAGGCTTCGATGGAACTGGCCGGCCCGGGCGATGCGGCTGCTGATGGCGGCGTCATAGGTCGCCCACCCCAGGATGCGGGACATCCTCGCCGAAGTCAGCAGCCTGAAGAGCCGGGAGGGCCGCTCCCGGTCGGGGGCGTAGAGGGTGTTGACCAGCCGGTCGGCAAAAAGGGTTTCGGTTTCCACGCGGCCGGTCGACCGGTCGATGTATTGATGGGGATATAGCGGCGTCATGGGGTCTGCTCCTCGGTGTTTCTCTGGATGTCGTGATAGATGCTCAGCACTATGAGCTGGATCAGCCGGCGGAGGGCGCGGTCGTCGACCTCCTGGGAAAGGATTCCCCGCCGGGTCTCCTCTAAAAACTCCCAGGCGCCTTTATCTCCGAGAATCCCGGAGATGGCCTCGCGGAAGACATCCCGTCCCAGGGCGGCATAGGCATCCAGCTTCGTGAAGTCCTGCTCGAGGATGTCCAGGGCCTCCCGGATATGCTGCTCCCGCAGCGTTTCGCGAAAATATTTTTCCGCTGCCGAATTGAACGCCTCCCCTGTCAGCTTCATGGGGTCGTCAGCGTCCGCCGATTCCAGGATGGCGCGGGTCAGGCGGTCGCCCGCGGCATGGGGGCCCGGGGATTCGATGCGGCGGGAGAGGTCGGCCAGGGTCTCCGTGAGTCCCATCATCTCGACCAGATCGGCGGCGTCGGTCCGAAGCAGCTCGACCAGCGCCCTTCGGAACTCCAGGTTATAGACGCGGATGTAGCCCTGGTAGCGGCGGCTGGGCCGGGTGCGGCGGGTCCGCCTGAGGATGCGCTGCATGAAGCGGTTCCGGGTCTCCTTCCGGACGAAAAAGGTCGGGATGCCGATGGCGCTCCCGAAAAAGATCTGGCGCCGTTCACTTTCCAGGAACGGATCGTCCGGGATTTCGGCGTGGGTGACCTCGCCGCCAAGCACATATTTGAATGCCAGGGCGGTGATCAGGTTCTGGAGGGCGGCCGCCGGCGCCATATCCCCGGGGATCGACGCAAAGAGGCTGTAGTAGCGGCCTTCGAAGCCTGAAAACCCCATGGCGGCGAATTCCCTGAGGCGGCAGAGCAGGTACATCGGCATGGCGGTGTCGAACACCCCGAAATCCGCGAGGTCCTGCTTGAGGCAGGCGTCATTGCCCGGCTCGCCGTTCAGGGCCGGGCTCCGGTCGGTGCTCATGAGTGCGACGAAATAGTCGAGGAGGCGGTAGTCCCGGACGAAATCCCCCCGAAGCCGGAAACACCGGCTGAACTGACGGTCGAGCCATTTGGGGCCGAAAGGGGTCACCGGCTGGCCCAGCACCTTGAGGCGGGCCTTTTTCTTCCATCGCCGCCAGATCATCCGAAGGTGGGTGAAGTCGAGCTCGTGGGGCAGGAATCCGAGGGCCTTTTCCGGGTGGAAATCGCTGAAATCGAGGCGATACGGCGCCGCGCTGTAGGTGCCCACGAAGAGCGGCAGAAAATGCTCGCTGATCTTGATGACCAGGTCCCCCACCTTTTTTTCGTCCCGGGCGTCATACCCGGATGCGGGATCCTCCAGAAGGCGCGTCAGCTTTCGGCTCCCCAGGCTGATATGGGTGCCGTTGTTGGCCAGGCTGACATTGGAAAGGGAGGGCAGGACCACCAGGTTCCGGGTGATGATTCCCGCCTCCCGCAGCTTGGTGATCCCATTGAGCTGGCTGCGGGAAAGGACCTTGTGACAGAGGTGCATGTAGCGGTGCTTCTCTTCTCCGCAGTCCCACCCGGAAAGGCAGGGGCTCATGAACAGCTCCCGGTAGAATGCATCGGATATCAGCTCGTTCAGTTGCTTCTGGCGGGTGTGGGTGTGGGGGGCGAAATAGACCATGGCCTGCTGTCCGCTCTCGGCAAGGCCAAATTTCCGGTTGGCGTAGGATATCAGCAGCTGGCTCAGGAGGTAGCGCTTGGCGGTCTCCCGGGCGAGGTTCTCCCCCGGCGGGGTGTTCCGCGTCGGCAGGACCGGGTGGAACGACGTAATCTCCGGCGAGGTGTTATCGTTGAGAAAGTGGTCCATGAGGGTTTCGCCGGTGCTGCGGACCACCGGCGGCGAACCGGCTGCGTCT
>CAJXSB010000462.1 GCA_913060435.1 uncultured Desulfococcus sp. | reverse complement strand
TGACCGTCCCCGTAGACCTGCCGGCGTCGGCCGCTGCGGAGGCCGATCTCGTTCTGGTCCGGCTGACCGACGACGGGGCGAGTGACGTCAACGGCACCTGGAGTCCCGACGGCAGCAGGATCGCGTGGGAGACGGACCGAAACGGCACTTTCCAGATCTGGATCATGAGCGCGGACGGCTCCCAGAAGCGGGCGTTCACCCAGGGCCCTGCCATCCACGGCTGGCCGGAATGGCACCCGGATGGCGAGCGTCTGGTCTATTGGGGGTTTGATGAGGCTTCCGGCCTTTACACCATCGCCGCCGCTTCGGTCGACGGCGGCGACGTCCAGGTGATCGTCGAATCGGAAGAAGCCCTCGACCGACCGATGTGGAGCCCCGATGGAACCCACATCGCCTGGGGCGCCCAGACCGAAGGCAACTGGGACATCTGGGTGGCGGACAGCGAGGGCGGCAGCGTCCGACGCCTCACCCATGACGCCCAGATGGAGAGCAACCCGCTCTGGCGTCCCGACGGAGGGTATATCTCCTACAAGGTGGCACCCAACAAGGAATACAACCTGACCATTGAAAATTTCCTCCATGTGGAAGACGGCTTCGACGCCCCGACCGTCCGGGTCTGGGACGGCATCAAATCGGTCCAGATGAACGACTGGTCTCCCGACGGTGAAAAAATAGCTTATACCGCTGAAATTGTAACCAATGCATCCGGAGAAGACCGGGTTTCCTACCTGGCTGTGGTCGAAGATGTCTCGTTTACCGGCGCAAAGACATCGGGCACGCCGGTGATTCTTTCGGCGCACAACACCCTCGGCGACCGTGGGCCGGTCTTCTCGCCGGACGGCAGCCAGGTGGCCTTCTGGTCATGGGATAAGTCCTATCATGCTACGCTGTGGATTGCCGCCGCCGACGGGTCCAGCCTGCGCCAGCTGACCCGGCTGGGGCCGGACATGACGCCGAAATGGCATCCAGACGGCAGCCTGCTCCTCTTTGAATCCGCCAGGAACGGCAGCATGGACCTCTGGACCGTGGCCGTCGATTCCCCCGGAGCTCCCTGACGTTCTTTCCGCCAAACGCCTTCCAGCGCCGCCGGCTTCGGCCGGCGGCACGCCCTTCCGGATGAGTTTCCATTCTTCTCCGACGATTCCAAGCCCGGAGCGCTGTTCAAAAAAAGATGCCGGTCCATTTTCGCCTTCACGAAATCTAAAACTTATGTTATATGGAAAACTTCACAGATTACTGATTGAGTTTATTTTAAAAAAGAACATCAATCAGCGCTTGTAGCGTCCGACTCGCAGCGGATAGCGGTAAAGGCCGCCGGCAGGGCAGGTTGCCGGAGGCCGGCCGCTGTGACATACAATATGCCGATCATCTCGACGGATGATTACCTGTGCTGCCATGAACACAAGGGGGCATTATGGCGGAATACGTATGGAAGGCAAAAAACCGAAGGGGCATCGCCCAGAGCGGCCAGATCGATGCCGGAAGCGCCGAAGTGGCGCGAAGCCAACTCATCAAAAAGGGTCTCAACGACATCAAGATCAAGGAGAAGCCCAAGGACCTGCTGGAAAACATTTCATTTCTCCAGCCGAATGTGACCAACAAGGACATCATCGTCTTCTGTCGGCAGTTCTCCACCATGATCGACGCGGGCCTGCCGATCATCCAGTGCCTTGAACTCCTGTCGGCGCAGGCGGAGAACAAGACCTTCGTCAAGATCCTGAAAGAGGTCAAGGAGGATCTCGAGGGCGGATCCACCCTGGCCGACGCCCTGAAAAAGCACCCCAATGAGTTCAACGACCTTTTTGTGAACATGATCGCCGCCGGTGAGGCCGGCGGCATCCTGGATGCGATTTTGAAGCGGCTGTCCGAGACCCTTGAAAAAGCGGAGCGCCTCAAAGCCAAGGTCAAGAGCGCCATGCTCTATCCGGCCATCACCCTGGCGGTGGCCGTTATTGTGGTCATCGTCATCATGATCTTCGTCATCCCGGTCTTTCAGAAGATGTTCGGTGAAATGGGCCAGACCCTGCCGTCTCTGACGATGATGGTCATTCACGCCAGCGAGTTCACCAAGGAGAACATCCTGTACATGATCATCGGCACCGGGCTTTTCTCGTTTGCCCTGAAAAAATACTACAGCACGGACAAGGGGCGGAAAATCATTGACCGAACGCTCCTGCAGCTTCCGGTGATCGGGAACCTGATCCGCAAAGTGGCGGTCGCCAAGTTCACCCGGACCATGGGAACGATGCTGGGCAGTGGTGTTCAGATTCTGGACGGCCTGGACATCGTGGCCAAGACCGCCGGCAACAAGATCGTCGAAACCGCCATCTACGACGTCCGCTCCAACATCAAGGAGGGGCAGACCATGGCCGCCCCCCTGGCTTCCAGCGGTGTTTTTCCACCAATGGTCTGTTCGATGATCGCCGTCGGGGAATCGACGGGCGCCCTCGACTCCATGATGGTCAAGATCGCCGATTTTTACGATGAGGAGGTGGATGAAGCCGTGGAGCGGCTGACGGAGATGATCGAACCCTTCATGATCTGCTTTCTCGGGGTCGTGGTGGGCGGCGTCGTCATTGCCATGTATCTACCCATTTTCAGCATGGCCAGCGGCATCGTATAAGCCCAATCTCCCCAAAAGGCGCTCCGCTTGGACACACGGCTATTTCCAGAATCCCGCACCAGTAATATCGCAGCCGGCGGCACTTTCGCCAAGCTGAAATGGCTGATTTTCTTTCGGCTCCTCTTCACGCTCCTGCTGCTCGGGTCGACGGTCATCCTCCACATCCGGGACGGTCACTCGCCCAGTGATCCGTCCCTGGTCGTCCTTTACGGCCTGATCACCTTCCTGTTTGCCGCATCCCTCGCCTACAGCGCACTCCTCAAGCGGAGCAGCCGAATCCTGCTGCTGACCTATGGCCAGATCGCCGTCGATACCGCCGCCGTCACGGTCATCATTTTTCTGACCGGCGGCTTTTCCAGCCTTTTTTTCTTTCTCTATCTGGTCGTCATCATGTATGCCAGCATTCTGCTATTCCGGAAGGGCGGCTTGATCATGGCGGCGCTTTGCAGCATTCAGTACGGTGTGCTGGTCGACCTTGAATTTTACGGTATCCTCAAGCCGATGGGCATGCTCAC
>CAJXSB010000461.1 GCA_913060435.1 uncultured Desulfococcus sp. | reverse complement strand
CCTCCCGTGACAGGCGCGCCGACGCCCGCCGTTGTTCTTCAAGGATGTTTTCCCGCTCCCGAAGTTCTTTTTCCATCGCCGCCAGGCGAGCCCCGGCGGTAGGCTCATCTCCTGCAGCCTCCGCCTTGAGGCGGGCCAGGGCGGCCCGGGCCCGCTCCAGCCCCTCCCGCTCGGCCTGGATCTCATGCTGGCGCCACTCGAAATCGTCCCGGGTCCGTTTCAATTGTCGACGGGCATCCTCGAGCTGCCGCCGGAGGGAATGCACCTCGGCCCGCCGGCGCACCACCTCTTCCCGCAGGTCCTCCAGTTCGCGACGCTCCGGATCTACCAGCGGCTCCGGTTCGAGGCGGACGGCCTCGGTCATCCCCGTTGCGCTGCGGTAGAGGTTCAGCGACTTGACCGGGTCCTTGGGTACGCCAAGGCCGTTTTCATACAGATATCCCAGGTGGATCTGGGCCCGTGAATACCCCTGGTCCGAAGCTTTTTGAAACCACTCGGCCGCCCTGTCGTAGCGGGGCGCGGCTGCACCCATGCCCCGCTGGTAGATTTCCCCCACATAGGTCTGGGCGATCTTATCCCCCGCTTCTGCTTTGGGCAGCCATACCGCCAGCGCGCTGTGGATGTCGCTGCGGTCGTAGGCCACGTATTCCCCTCCCCGGATCTGGCATTCCAGGGCGGTGATCTTTGCGGGACGCCGCGGGGTGAGGTAGGTCATGGTGCCGAGCATTCTGACCTGGCCCGGCAGGAGGCAGTCAACGATGAGGAGATCGTCGGCGCTGCGGGGAGCGGCGCGGTATGGATCCCTATGGGAGTGCCCATCCGCACCATCTCCCGGCATGCCGGACCGGCACCCCGTGAGCAGAAGGAGAACTAGGATCATCACTGCTGTAAGGCGCTGCCAAATAGCCGCATTGGATATCTTTGCCATATCTGCCCCCTTATCCTGATTCAATACGGTAAAGATAATCCATCGCTGCCGGCTTTCAACACAGCAGGCATCCGGGATCAGAACTCGAACCGGAGGCCGCCGGAGAGCAGATGGCTGCTGATGTCGTCGAGGCCGAGGAGCGTCTCGTAGTTGACGAAGGCTTGGACGCCCCGGGGAAAAACCGCCGAAACCCCCAGTCCCAGGTCGAAGTAATTGCGGTCCGGCTCGTCGGTGTTGATGCCGATGTTATTGAGCGCTGCAACCTCCGGATCATCGGGGACATTGACGAACTGGCCGGTGATGGTGCGGGCGTCGTTCTCAAACTCATGCACCCAGCCGAGACGAAAGTAGGGAAGCAGGACCCCGAAGCCGGTGGTGGCGGCATAGGAGACCTGACCGCCCAGGGTGCTGGTGAAGGACTTTACGGTTTGATCGTCGATGGCAAGGGCCAGCCCGAAGCCGGCATCGGTGCTGTCTCCGACGAGGCTCTCGGTATACCCGTCGATGTCGGACTTGAAATACCGCAGCTGTCCGTAGGGACCGAAGGTAAAGCCGTTGGCGAAGAAATCATAGCCGGCGCCGACGTTCACGGCCCAGTCGTCGGCATCGGTGTCGGCGGAAAAGCTCTGGTTGACGGGCACGTCAACGGTGTAGCGGACATTTCGCAGGGTATCGTAGTCCCGGCTCCCGAAGGAGCCGATGGCGTTGATGTAGAATGCGTCCAGATAGTAGAGGCCGTAGAGGGAGAGAGCGTATCCGTCGGAATCGGTTTCGCCGGCATCATTGTCGATGTCGGCATCCAGCTCGGAATAGCCGACAGCGCCGCCCAGGACGAAATTGGGGGTAAAGCGGTAGTCCACCCCGCCGGTCACGTCCCAGCCGTCATAGTCGAATCCCGGCTCGTAGTCGGTGGCGTCCTTGTCCCCCGTCGCCCAGTAGCCGTTCAGGAAGATGCCGAGATTGCCGCTCTCTCCGAGGCTGGATGCGCCGGCATCCCCGGCGGATGCCAGGGTCACGGGGCCGGCATAGAGCGCGGGAGCGCCATCCGAATTCTGGAAATTGAGTGCCAGCCCCCCCGGCGTGCCGCCCCGAAGCGCCTCCAGGCGGCCGATGACGGTGGCGAACTGGGTCTGGGTGACTTCGACGCTCATGGTATTCATGCTGCTGGTCTGCTCGGAGGTCATGTTTAACAGGCCGTTCTTCTGGTCGGAGGTCAGGTCGTCGAAGGTCTCGCCCGCAGCCGTCTGGATTTTCACCTCTCCGCATCGGTCGAGGACATCCTTCTGACCGGCCGGCAGCGGATTCTCCCGGTTGATGGCGGCCAGCTTCGGGCACAGGATCTCCACGGTATCCGACATCTGCCGGACCGGCGTCTCCCGCTGCGCCAATGCGGCGGATGCCGGTATGATGGTCAGGAGCATCAACGCCCCCAATAGACCGGCGAGGCAGGATCGGCGCATGGGAGAAATCCTCCCTTCATGGATGTCGACAGGGGAATCCGCTTTGGACATAATACCTCCTTCATAACGGGTTTCAGGTTGCCGATATGCCCGGCTTCAAGCTAGTGCCGGCTGCCGCGGCGCGCTCGATGGTACACCGGCGTTTACATGAGATGATGGGGATGAAACGTGTCTCCGTCCCCGAAACGATGTATCCTTATACCCCAGCTTATAGGGTTTATCAACATAATCCACTGGAATTACATAAAGAAATCCTGCTCAAAAAACCACCGGATTCAGCTTCACGAAGATCGGCGTCTCCCCGGCCTTGTCGAGGTCGATCTGGGCCTCCCAGTTGTAGTAGTCCTGGAGTTGCATGCGGATCTCCTGCTTGCCCAGTGGGAGCTTAACCTGGATGGGGGTGCGCCCCTGCAGCGCGCCGTTGATGAACACCTCCGCATCCGGCGGATCGCTCTCGATGCGGAGAAGGGCCATTTCCGCAGGGGACTCTGCTGGGGGTGTACCGGTGAAGGGGGGTTCCGCCTCCAATGGCGCTTTCGACGAAATCCCGGCTGTCGGCGGCGCGCTGGGGGGTGTGGTCGTATCCGGGAAGGGTGAAAAGAAATACCAGCCTGCAGCGCCGGCCGTGACCAACACCAGGACCGCGGCCGACACCGCCTTCAAAGAACCGCCTCTCCTGGTGCCGGCCGGGCGTCGGGAGGTGGCGGGGGCCTCGCTCACCACCCGGCAGCGGCCCAAGGCTTCAGCCACCTCCCGGCCGGTC
>CAJXSB010000460.1 GCA_913060435.1 uncultured Desulfococcus sp. | reverse complement strand
ATGCTGGCGTCCGAAGACGCCCGGGAACGGGCAGCAGGACTTGCCGCGCTCTGCCGCCGGGGGGGGGATGTGGGCGATTTCGGGGATATTCGGGACATGGCCCGGCGAACCGACCTTCGCGAGCGGTACTGGCTGGCCAGGGCCCTGGCCGCAAGCCGCCACCCCGAAGCCCTGACAGCCCTCGTGGCGCTGCTGGACGACCCGCAGATCAACGTGGCCTATCAGGCCTGCAACGCCGTCGGCCGCATGGGGGACCGGCGGGGCATCGCTCCACTGCTGCGCCTGATCAAAAGGTCGCGGGAGTGGTATGTCCAGCGCTATGCCTACAGGGCGCTCCGGAGGCTGGGATGGCGCCAGCGCGTATCGGGCTGAGGGCCTTCGGGCTGTCGGCCGCAGCCGTTGTCGCCGTCGAGCTCGCCCTTGCGGAGGCGCTGGGCGCGGGATGGCTTCAGCCCATGGCGGCGCTGGGGGGCGCGCGGGCTATTGAAATCTTCGCGCTGCTGGGTATATTCCAGCGCTGGGGCGGGGGGCTCGACCGGATCGGCCTGTTGTGGGAGTCGCTTCTGCCCGGCATTGTCCGCGGGCTGTGGTGGTCGGGGGGCGCAGGCATCCTTGCCGCAGCGGCCTTTCTGCTCCTTTTTCTGTTCGGTATCCACCCGTTGACACTGATGCCAATAGGGCTGCCGCGGGAAATGCCGGCGCGCGTGGCATTGTATGTCGTGGGCGGAGGGCTGGGGCCGGTGGCCGAGGAGATCTTTTTCCGGGGAATTCTATACGGGTATCTCCGGCGATGGGGAATGGTTCCGGCCATGCTCGTGAGCACCGCCGTTTTTGCCATGATGCACACTGCTGCGGGGGTGACCCAGGTGGTGGGCGGTATCCTGTTTGCAGCGGCCTATGAAGCCGAGGGAAGCCTGGCGGCGCCCATCACCATCCATGTTCTGGGCAATTTGGCGCTCTTCAGCCTTCCCGTTCTCCTGCCGCTGACCGGTCAGTGGTAGCGGAAAGCCTCGACGGGGTTGAAGCGCGCGGCGCGGTGGGCCGGGTAGAGGGTGGATATATAACAGACGACGAGGGTGGAGACGATGATGAGGATGACGTCCATCGGCTCCAGACTCACCGGAAGTGTCGTGAAAAAATAGACATCCTTGGGCAGATCGATGAAATGGTAGCGTTTCAACACCGCTGAGAGCGCGAATCCGCCGAGGGTTCCCAGCGTCGTTCCCACCAGGCCGATCATCATTCCCTTGTAGACGAAGATCCGCCGGATGCTGCGGTTCGTGGCCCCCATGGCCTTCAGAATGGCGATGTCCGCGGTCTTTCCCATGACCATCATGATGAGGGCGCTGGCGATGTTGAAGGCCGCCACGAGGATGATCAGCGCCAGGATAATGAACATGACCGTCTTCTGGAGCCTCAGGGCGGAGAAGATGTTGTGGTTCAGTCGCATCCAGTCCTGGGCCCAGTATTCATATCCCAGGGTCTTGGCGGCCTTTCTGGAGATCTCCCCGGCCCGGTAGATGTCGTCCACCCGGATCTCGATGCCGGAGACCGCACCAGGCATCTGCAGGATCTGCTGGGCGTCATCCAGCGTCACATAGGCCATGGCCTTGTCGAACTCGTAGAGCCCGGATTCGAAAAAACCGGCGACCTGGAACTGCCGGATGGCGGGCATCTGTCCGAGGGCTTTCAGGCCGCCGCGCCCGCCTGCGGGGATGATGAGGGAGACGAGGCTTCCCCGACGCGCCTCGAGGATGTCGGCCAGTTCCCGGCCCAGTATGATTCCCGGTGCGCCGGCAGTCTTGCCAAGCGCCTCGAGCGCTTCGGGATCGAGGCTCGAAATGACGGTGCCGGCGGTGGCCGGGTCGATGCCGCGGAGGGCGGCACCGGTGATACCCGAGGCGGAGCGCAGCATGGCCTGGGTGAAGATGTAGGGTGTCGCCGCCTCGATGTGCGGGTTTTCCCGGATCTTTTCGATAGCGCCGGCATAATCGGTGAACCCTCCGCCGTGCCGGAGGATCACGGCGTGGGCGGTGATTCCCAGCATGCGCGAGCGCAGCTCGGATTCGGCCCCCGACATGACGGCGATGACGACGATCATCACCATGACGCCCACGGCGACGCCGGCCACGGCCAGAAAGGTGATGAGCGAGACGAACGCGTGCCTCTTCCGACTCCTCAGGTATCGGTTGCCGACAAAGGTTTCAAAGGACATGGCTGGTCGTCCTGGATCTTCCGGGGTTACCTGGGGGCATGCTGTCGGGCCATCAGCTTCTCCAGGCTCTCCCGGGCAAAGTCGATCGACGGGTCGATGGAAAGGGCCATCTGGTAGTAGAAGATCGCTTTTTCCGTGTTTCCCATGTCTCGGTAATTGGATGCGATGTTGGCATGGTCGATGGCGGAGCCGGGGTTGATGCGGAGCACGGCCTTGAAGCTCTCGATGGCCGCTTCGTGCTCCTTAAGCTTGAAATGGCAGAAGCCCTTGAGGTTGTGGAGGTCGGTGCGGTCCGGATCGAGGCGGAGGCCGCTCTCCAGGACGGCGATCGCCTCCTGGTAGCGCTCGAGCTCCTTGAGGCAGACCCCCATGTAGGAATAGATGCTTGGGATGTCCTGGGGCGCCGGATCCAGGTCGAGCGCCCTGCCCAGGCAGGCGAGTGCAGCGTCGACCTCCCCCATTTCGAGGTATGCGGTTCCCAGATAAAACTGGGTGTAATACTGGCCCGGCATCTGCGACTCGACCTCCTTGAGCGCCATGACCGCCAGGGGGGCTGGATTGTGCTCGGTGACAAGCTTGGCGCAGAACATTCCGACGCTCCCGCCCTCGGCGCGCTCGCGGAAATGGGCGCCGGGAATGATGGTATAGAACGCCGGAACGCCGAGGGTTTCATGGGTGACATCCACGGCCAGGACGTTCATCCGCTGCCGCGACAGGACCGAGAGCAGGTTCTCGATCTCGACCTTGAGGTTGCCGCTGGAAAGGTCCGGGAGATCGTCGATGGCGGAGATGCGGTCCGGTTGGGTGATGTAGCGCGCCTGGTCGATGTCGGTGAATTTTGGCAGCCCGCTGGCCAGGAAATTGGAGCCGGTGTTGAAGTCCCCGCCCAGCTGCGCGGTCTCGCTCAAGGCCCGGCTCAGGGCTTTCTGGGGGTTGGGCG
>CAJXSB010000459.1 GCA_913060435.1 uncultured Desulfococcus sp. | reverse complement strand
TTTCCGTTCCTGATTGACCGGCCATGCGCGTGCGGCAAGGTCAGGGGCGTGGCCGTTCCAGGTTCGGTTTCCTGTAGCCGGCTGGGAACATGCCGCTTTTTTGAAGCTTCTCCATTTTTTCCATCGAGTCTTCCAGGTGTTGAATCATGATGGCTTTGGCCTTGCGGGAATTTTTTTCCTCGATGGCCTGCACCAGCTGCTTATGCTGTGCCACCAGGATGTCGAACCAGTCGTCAATGCCCATGAACATGATGCTGCTCAAGGCCACGTTTCGCTCGATGATCGAGGCAAGCCCTTCGTTGACGCGCTCCATGATCGTGTTGTGGGATGCCTTGATGTAGAGGTTGTGCAGATTGTTTTCCCAATACGCGCCCTGCTCTTTATCCGCTTCGGTTTCAAAGCGGCTTTTCTCGAGTTCTGCGATGCATCGGCGCAGCTTGGTCATATCTTCGTCTGTCCGCCTTTTTGCTGCCAGTTCGGCGGCGGCGACGTTGATCAGCCACCGCATTTCCATGACTTGCGAAAGCAGGTCTTCATGCCAGAAGGAGATGAATTGCATGCTGCCTGCAAAATCGCACAATTCCGGCGCGACCACAAAAATACCCTGGCGTTCCCGGAGTTCAAGCATCCCCCAGGCCTCTAATGTGATAATCGCCTCGCGCAGCAGGGTGCGGCTGACCCCCAGCTGCGCTGCAAGCTCCCGTTCCGCCGGCAGCTTCCCCTCTTTGGTGTAGGAATTCTCCCGGATCAGCACCTTCAGCTGCTCGATCACTTCATGTCTTTTTTTGTTCAATGGGGCGTTCCTATGATGTTGCCTGTGTGGAATTTGTCATTTAAAAGATAATATTCACAATTATTCCAAAAAATTAAGCATATATCCAGGCGCAGTGGATGTCAACTTTTTTTGGCACTGGCGAAGATTTGGAAAAGAATGGATACGCCTCTTTTTATATTATGCACGTGTTTTGGTATGTCCAATGGTTTATCCAAATGTCGGGGTGATGAAACTCGAGAGTTTCGACAATGATGTTTTGAATGCCGGTAGTTTCCAAGGTTGGTGGTGATTTCAAAAAAAAACGGTTGACAACCCCTTCCGAAGTATACATTACTCTTGGTATTACCAGTGATAAGCCAAAAGATAGCAGAGAACACCACCTCATGAAACCCGAAGGTTAGGTTCAACATCCAGGAAGGAGTTTATGATGCAGCAGGAAGAGATTTTTGCAGCGTTGAAAGTTCAACATCAAAACACCGGATCAACCACCGGCCTCGATTGGGGAAAGGCGAAGGATTGCGGGGAAATCCTCAGCGATACGCCGATAACGGGAGACGTCCTTGCCCGTGTTTTCAAGGCTTCCGAAGCGGACTATGACAGGGTCGTCGGCCGTGCCGAAAAAGCCTTTTTCGAGTGGCGGCTGGTTCCTGCGCCCAAGCGGGGGGAAATTGTCCGCCAGATCGGGCTGAAGCTGCGGGAATACAAGGAACCCCTTGGCCATCTGGTTACCCTCGAGACGGGAAAATCCCTTCAGGAAGGCCTGGGCGAGGTTCAGGAGATGATCGATATTGCAGATTTTGCCGTGGGTCTCTCCCGCCAGCTGTATGGCTTTACCATGCAGTCCGAGCGTCCGGAGCACCGGATGTACGATCAGTACCATCCGCTGGGACCCGTGGGTGTCATTACGGCATTCAACTTTCCTGCCGCGGTCTGGTCCTGGAATGCGCTCATTGCTGCGGTCTGCGGTGATGTCGTGGTATGGAAGCCGGCATCGACAGCACCCCTGGTCGCCATTGCCATACACAACATCGTCTCAGAGGTCATTCAGGAGAATCACCTCCCTGAAGGCGTGTTCAACCTGGTTATCGGCAGCGGCGCCGTCATCGGGCAGCGGATGCTGGAGGACCGTCGCATTCCGCTGATCTCCCTGACCGGATCCACCAGGGTCGGCAGGAGCGCCGCTTCCGTGGTTGCCGGGCGGCTCGGCAAAACCATCATGGAACTGGGCGGCAACAACGCCATCATCCTGACCGAAAAGGCCCATCTCGAGATGGCCATCCCCGCCATCGTATTTGGTGCGGTGGGCACGGCAGGGCAGCGGTGCACCTCCACCCGACGCGTGATCATCCATGACGAGATCTATGACCGGGTGGTGGCGTCGCTCTCCAATGCCTATCGAGGGCTGAAGATCGGAACCCCCCTCGATGAAGCCAACCATGTCGGTCCGCTCATCAATCGGAAGGCTGTCGATGATTTCGTCGCCGCACTGGAGAGAGTGCAGAAAGAGGGTGGGAAAATCATAGAAGGCGGAGAGGTGCTTGCGGGGGCGGGATATGAAAGCGGATGTTATGTCACCCCGGCCCTGGTGGCGGCGGAGAATGGGTATGCGGTTGTCCAGGAGGAGACGTTTGCCCCGATCCTGTATCTGATCCGCTACTCCGGAGACGTAAGAAATGCCGTTGCCCTGCACAATGATGTCCCCCAGGGCCTCTCCTCGGCCATTTTCACCCAGGATCTTACCCAGGCGGAAATTTTTCTCTCCTCCCAGGGGTCGGACTGCGGTCTGGCCAATGTCAATATCGGCACCTCGGGAGCGGAGATCGGCGGTGCCTTTGGCGGGGAGAAGGAGACCGGCGGGGGGCGTGAGTCCGGATCCGATGCCTGGAAGGCGTACATGCGCCGTCAGACCAACACCATCAATTTCGGCACGGCGCTGCCATTGGCGCAGGGGATCAAATTTGACATCTGATCTTATTGGACGTCATGGTGGGGCGTCATAGAAATGAAGCGCAACGGCATCCGGGGCTGCGGAAACGTCCGCCATACATGCCCATGGCCCCCTTCATCAGTGGAACACCCCATGGACGGATCCTGCGTTTTGGGTGAGAATGCCTCCATCAATGCCGATACCGGGGACGTGCTGCTGCATCGGCTGCTCCGGGTGCATGGCGCATCGGATTCTCCTGGTGCGGACGGCCATGCGCTGACGGCTCCGGCATCGGCCGAACTCTCATCATCGAAAGGAGCATATTTTGGCAAAAAAACTGGAAATCTACAAATGCGAAGCCTGCGGAAATATCGTGGAAGTGCTGGAAGGCGGGGAAGGGGAGTTGGTCTGCTGTGGAGACCCCATGCAGCAGATGACCGAGAATACCGTCGATGCA
>CAJXSB010000458.1 GCA_913060435.1 uncultured Desulfococcus sp. | reverse complement strand
TGGTTGCCTTTGTCAGTGTCATTCTGTTCCGATTCCTCCTCAGCTGCGGGATCGATTCCCGGACAACAGCCGCTGTGCAGCCGCCATGCATCTATTCGTACGTTTGCCTGAACCAGTCGATGAGCTGACCGGCGACGCTTCCCCAACCGGGGACCAGCGGCAGCTCCGACGGCCCGAACCAGCCCGCCTCCAGAATTTCATCCCCGTCCACCGATATCTCGCCGGCATCCCATGCCGCCGTGAAAGCCACCATGAGAGAGCCGGAGTAGGGCCATGGCTGGCTGCCGAAATATTTGAGCTCTCGAATGCCCACCCCCACCTCCTCCATGACTTCACGGTGGACGCATTGCTCAAGGGTTTCCCCCAGTTCGACATACCCGGCCAGAACACTGAAAAGCCGTTGGTTCGGGTAACGGCCCGAGCGGCCAAGCAGTATTTTCCCATCCCGGATCACCGCTACGATGACGGCAGGCGATATGCGCGGATGGTTGGTCAGCCCGCAGGCGGTGCAGATCTTGGCGCGTTCCCCCATCATGCGTTGGGTTTCGGCGCCGCACCGACCGCAGTACCGATGGATGCGGTCCCATGAGATCACCTGAAGCGCCGTGCCGGCAACACCGAAAACATCGTCGTCGATATGACCGAAAAGCGTCCGCACGTTGACGCTCGTCAATCCTCCGGCCAGCGGCGCATCCGCTGCCAGTTCCCCTGCATAGCAGTCCAAACCCGAAAGCGAGCCCAGAAGGTGCAGGCGGCGCGGCTGAAGTTCCAGCGCATCGAGCGTCGTCGCCGGGAGCATCTGGACGAGTCCCGCCTTCTCTGCCACGACAAGCCCGTCTCCCCGGAAGAGGAACCATAGAGCGGGTAATGCCGACGGGGCGACGACAAAGTCGCCGGCAGGGGTAAAAACCGGCGTAGAATGAATGATGGCCATCGGTTGTTCCTAAATAAAAGATGAGACCGGAATGCCAAGTCTCATCTTCATTTCTTATCTTGAATATATACCAAAATTTCTATGGGTTGTAAAGAGAAGTTGCATCCGCGAATGCATTTTGTTATCCAGGCGGAGAACTGCTTTCTGAAGGCGCCCGTGGCGCATCTATCGGATCACGGCCAGATCACGGCGTCTGGATCACGACGCATGGGTCACAGCGTCCGCCGCACGACGCTGATGAATGCGTCACGCCATCCGGGCGGAACGGGAGGGACCATGCCGACCATTCGCGAACAGATGATCTCTTTGCTCTCCGAAGGCGAATATGATGCCTATGAACTGTCGCAGTGCATGAGAATTCAGGAAAGGGAAGTCTATCCGCATCTGCAGCATATCTCGAAGACCTTGGCGGCCCGCGGGCGGCGGCTCATCATTGCTCCGGCCGCCTGCATCTCATGCGGATTTACATTCAAGAACCGGGCCAGGTTCAAAAAGCCGGGGCGATGCCCGATATGCCGCAGTGAGCGGATCCGACCGCCGCGCTATTCGATCCAGGGTTGAGCCCCATCGCCGGAGCGGCCCAAACCAGAAATCCCGCCGCTCTCCCGCAGGTCGCGGTGGAGCGTACGGGATTTTCAGCCTGTGCGTATCGGGATTATTTTTTGGGAGTCGACGCCTTGGATGAGCCGTACCCATCCGCATACCAGCCGCCACCCTTCAGAGAGAAGGTGCAGCGGGACATGATCTTCTTGGCCTGCCTGCCACAGCGGGGGCACTTGATTCCCTCGGTGCCCATTTTCACCAGCTCTTCCGTGAGTTCACCGCACGATTCGCATTCAAACTCGTAGTATGGCATGTCGTCAAACCTCCCATGATGGTTTCGGTAAAGAAAAGTAGCTACCAGATTCGATCCGCGCTTGCAAGGTTTTTTCCGAAAATTCCAAGCAGCATCAAGGCGCCCTGGATGCATGACAGCCGGGATAATACTAAAAACATTTCCCGCGTTGTCAAGAGATCCGCCCTAAAAGCCATCGTGGGCCGTTCGGCGGATGATTTCATCCTGCAGCTCGGGGGTCAGGTCGACAAAATAATCGCTGTACCCGGCCACGCGGACAATGAGATCCCGATATTCGTCCGGCGCGGCCTGGGCCCGCTGGAGGGTCTCGGCATCCACCACGTTGAACTGGATATGGTGCCCGTCGAGCCGGAAGTAGGCCCGGACCAGGTGGACCAGCTTTTCGATGCCCGCATGATCGGCCAGCACCTGCGGCAGGAATTTCTGATTGAGGAGCGTGCCGCCGGTCCGGAGATGGTCGATCTTGGCAGCGGACTTGACCACGGCCGTCGGTCCCCGTCGATCCGCGCCCTGGACGGGCGAGATGCCCTCGGAGAGCGGCATGCCCGCCTTCCGTCCGTCGGGCAGGGCGCCGATCCGGCCGCCGAAATAGACATGGACCGTGGTCGGCAGAAGATTGATGCGGTGGACGCCGCCACGGGTGTTGGGTCGGCCGTTGATCGCATCGTGGTAGCAGTTGAAGACCCGGCGCATGAGGGCGTCGGCCGCATCATCGTCGTTGCCGAATTTTGGCGTATCGTGGAGGAGCGCCTCCCGCAGGGCGCCGTGCCCGATGAAGTCGTCATTCAAGGCACGGACGAGCCCCGCCATGCTCACCGTCCCCCGGTCGTAGACATGGGTCTTGACGGCCGAAAGCGCGTCGGTGATGGTGCCGAGCCCAACCCCCTGGATGTAGGAGGTGTTGTATCGGGGGCCGCCGTCGGTGTAGTCCCGCCCCGTTGCGATGCAGTCATCGATCAGCAGGGAGAGAAAGGGCGCCGGCATCCAGGCGGCATGGATCCGTTCAATGATATTGTTCCCCCGGATCTTGATGTCGACGAAATACCTGAGCTGGCGGGAAAAAGCCTCGAAAAAGGCGTCGAAGTCCGGAAGCGCCTCGGGCGGCCCCGTGTCGATGCCGGTGCGCTCGCCGGTACGCGGTTCGACGCCGCCGTGCAGGGTCAGCGCCCCGGACGGGTCGCACACCAGCAGGCCCGGGGCCGGGACGTCGCCGGGCAGCGCGGATGTCCCGGCGAAATCCAGGTGCCGGGTCGGTGTCGAGGCCGCGACCTGAGCCGCCCACGACCCGGAGCACGTCCGGACGTGCACAGCGGCGCCGACCGAGGTGCTGTCGACGTACGCGGCGGCCGTCGGGTCGACCCGCGGCGTCG
>CAJXSB010000457.1 GCA_913060435.1 uncultured Desulfococcus sp. | reverse complement strand
CCATCAGGACATCGCCGCGGTCAAGGGGCTGGTCAAAGGCTATTCCTGCATGGGGCTGCCGAACACCTGCCTCGACCCGAACCTCTACGGGATAGCGGAGGCCGGAGCGCATATCGTGATGTTCAAGGGCCTGCTGAACGAAATCGCTCCGGCGCTCCTCAACCATGAAGCGGACCTGGCGCTCATGGATATCCCCGATGCGGTCATGGCCATGGAAAAATGGCCGGGTCAGTTGAAGGTCATCGGCCCGCTGTCGCAGATTCAGGATATGGGGGTGGCGTTTCCCAAAACGGCCCCGCTGCTGGAGGCGGCGTTCGGCAAATTCCTGAACCGCTGCTGGACCGACGGCACTTATCTCCAATTGGTCAAGAAATACTACCCTGCGGTGCCGGCGCTGTTTCCTGGCTTCTTTTCAAGCCATTGATCCCCCAAACGAAGGTGAGACGACAAAAACGCCGATGAAGATACGCTTCTCCCAACGATTTCAAAACTGGATGTCCTTTCTGGTGACAGCGCCGCTTTTTCTCTTCATGGCATTTCTGCTGAGCAGCAATTACCTCTCCCAGCGAAATCTGCAGAAAACCGCTGCCGAGCGTTTCCTCCAGGATATGGAAAAAAGAGCCCGAACCGTCAGCTATTTTTTTGCCGAGCGCCGCAACGACATCGAGACGTTGACGGAAAACCGCGCCATTTCCGTATTTTTCGAAAACAAGGCGCTCAACATGTCCATGGAGTACGGGCTGATGGCCAGCCTCCTGGGAGTGGCAAACGAGTTCCAGGACTTTGTTGACGAGAAAAAATTCGAGGGAAACCCGATCTATTCCCGGCTGGTCTTCATCACAAAGGAGGGCGAACTTCTGGCGGACACCGCCTTTGGATCGGGCATCCGTTCCCAACCCATCGACTGGTCCGATTTTCTGACCCGGAAAGATTCCCCCGGTGCCGTTGTCGACGACCTTGCAGGCAAGGACTTCTCCGTCTACGTCTCTGCGCCCTATCTGTTCAAAGGACGCTACAGCGGCCAGGTGGTCGGCTTTATCCGGGCGCATCAGATCTTTGACCATTTCACGGAAGCCGGCGCAACCCATCGCCAGTCCCTCGACATCATTCATAGCGGCCACAACTTCCGCATCGCCGGAGACCGTTCGTGGGTGCCGGAAAACATCCACCTGAAGCTGCTGAAAGACCTCCCGGTGGGCCATGTGCAGGGGCTCGACGCGGAGGCGAATCTGAAGGAGAGCCGCCACCTGCTCGCCGTCCGGGTCCCTGTGAACCAGACGCCGTTTTTTCTGGTCAAGCTGCTGCCCGGCCACCTGGTCTATGGGGCCCGGTCGCCCTTTCAGCTCCTCGTTGTCATGGCGATACTGGCCATGGTGGTGCTGAGCGGCGCCCTTCTCTTTCTTCGTTTTCGCACCCGCCATCTGATTCTCAAGGCACACCTGGAGGAGGCAGGCCTACGGGAAAAGGAGATCGAAAAGAAAAACCGGGAGCTGCGGCAGCAGATCATCGAGCGAAAACGTTCCGAAGAGGCGCTCATACTGAGTGAAAAGCGATTCCGCCGCATCTTCCAGACGGCCACCGTCTCCATCTTCGAACAGGATTTTTCAGCCCCATTCCAGGCAATCGAACACCTCAAGCGGAAGGGGGTCAAGGATTTCAGGCGTTATTTTGCATCACACCAGGATTTTGTGCGGCACTGCATGCGACTGGTCCGCATCAAGGACATCAATGACGCCGGACTCCGTCTGTTCGACGCGTCCGACAAGGCGGCGCTGATCGGATCCGTCGACAGGCTGATGCCGGAGGAGGCGGTCACCAACTTTCAGGAGCTGCTCATCGCCATCGCCGAAGGCAGGACCTATTTCGAGGGCGAATGCGTCAACCGAACCATCACCGGAGAGAAGATCCACATCATCCTGAGCATCAACATCCCCGCCGCCGAAGAGGATTTCGGCAGCATTCTCGTCAGCATCATGGACATCACCCACCATAAAGCGGCGGAGCGGGAACGCAACGAACTCCAGGAAAAACTGGCGCGCTACAAGAAGATGGAGGCGCTGGGGCTCCTGGCCGGGGGTGTCGCCCACGATCTCAACAACATTCTCTCCGGCATCGTCAGCTACCCCGAACTCATCCTGCTCGAGCTGCCCCCCGACAGCAAATTCCGGAAATCGATCCAGACCGTATACGACTCCGGCAAGCGCGCCGCCGCCATCGTCCAGGACCTGCTCACGGTTGCAAGGGGCATTGCCAGCGTCAAGGAAGCCAAAAACCTCAACCTGCTGGTCGAGGAATACCTGACAAGCGCCGAACACGGCGTGCTCGTCAGCCGGAACCCCCGGGTGAGGTTTTACACCGACTGCGACCCGCAACTGGCAAACATCCAGTGCTCATCGGTGCATATCAAAAAAATATTGATGAACCTGATCAACAACGCCGCCGAAGCCATTGACGCCGGCGGCGCCGTCACCATCCGGACCGAAAACCGATACCTCGACCAGCCCGTCAAGGGCTATGACACCATTCAGGCTGGAGAGTATGCCGTCCTCCAGGTGATCGACAACGGCTCCGGCATCTCCCCCAAGGACCTCGACCGCATCTTCGAGCCGTTCTATTCCAAGAAGGTCATGGGCCGCAGCGGAACGGGCCTGGGGCTTGCCGTCGTATGGAACACGGTCCAGGACCACAACGGCTACATCAATGTCCAAAGCAGCAGCAGGGGCACCTGCTTCGAACTCTTTTTCCCCATATCGGACGCTGCGTCACCCAGGCGTACGGAACGGATTTCCATGTCGAGCTACGCCGGAAGGGGCGAACGGATCCTGGTCGTCGACGACGAGCCAAGCCAGCGGGAGATCGCATGCGCCATGCTGGAGCGGCTGGGGTATCGGACAACCGCCGTCGCCTCGGGGGCGGACGCCGTGGCCTACCTCAAAGACCACGCCGCCGATCTCGTGATCCTGGACATGATCATGCCCACCGGTATGAACGGGCGGGAGGCCTATGAAGCGATTCTTGAGGTCCGCCCGTCCCAGCGGGCCATCATCGCCAGCGGCTTCAGCAAAACCGACGAGGTGGAAAAAGCCCAGGCCCTGGGCGCCGGCCGTTATATCAAGAAGCCCTACAATTTCGAGGAGATCGGCATCACCGTCAGAGCCGAGCTGGACCATTCTGAC
>CAJXSB010000456.1 GCA_913060435.1 uncultured Desulfococcus sp. | reverse complement strand
CTGGCTCGGCACGAGCCGGTAGGTCCGGACGCGATAGGTGGATGCAGCGTCCTGGAATGAGATAACGATGTCGATCCGTTTCAGGTTCTGGGATGTTTCGCCCAGGTATTCCGACGTTGTCTCTTCGACGGCGACCTCCCAGGCGTACCCAGGATAGTCCGCCCCGAAATCACCGCTGCCGCCGTCCCCACTCTCCGGATCAATGTCGAATGCCGCCAGCCGGCTCTGGGCCAGCAGCGGCGCCAGGGTGTAAAAACGGACGACACCGTTCATCGATATGGTCTGGGCATGCAACCGGTAGACGGCAAGCAGCACGATGGCCATGATGGACAGGGCTGCGATGACTTCGATGAGGGTGAAGCCGCCCTGGTGCGAATTCTCCGGGCGGCGCCCAACGCTATTGATCAAATTCTTCATACGCATCGTAAACGCTGATGTTCGGCAGAAAGGGTTCGATCCGAAGCGTTATCTCTTCGTCGTCATCCACCTGCAGGTGAATCATCGCCCGGTCGGAGTAGCCTTTGGGATAAAACCGGATGTCGGCCCGCCCAAAGCTCGTCTTCTCACCGTCCGGGAAGGCGACCTCCGCAATCTCCGTGTGGTCGGGGAATTCATATCTCTCCTGACGGGCGTCCTCCGCCTCCTCCTCGGTCATCGCCTCGTTGGATACCCACATCGAGCTGTCCCCCATCTCCACATGGAGGGTATGAATTTTTTGGTGCTTCACGGCGTCCTGCCGGAGTTTTTTAACGGTATAGACCACCCATCTCACCGTCTTCTGGCGGCTGTCCTGCAGCACCGTCCCCTGAAATCGCGGCATGGAAAACAGGAGAATGATACTGAGCAGGGCGATGACGACAATCATTTCGATCAGGGTAAATCCGCGTTCGACGGGACGGTGCCGGTGGGGCTGCCATGCCGCCGGCGGTGCTACTCGATGGTCCAATTATTGATATCCTGGTTTTCATCCTCGCCGTCGGGAACGCCGTCGGCACCGTAGGAGGTGATGTCGTATTCACCGTTGACGCCGGGACTCAGGTAGATAAAATCGTTGCCCCAGGGATCCTTGGGAAGTCTTCCCTTCTCCAGATAGCCGCCGGTCTTCCAGTTTTTCGGCACATTGCCGGTCTCCGGGGGTTCGACCAGCGCCTGAAGCCCCTGTTCCGTGGTCGGGTAGAAACCGTTGTCGAGCTTGTAGAGCTTCAGCGCGGTTTCGAGGCTCTCGATCTGGATTCTGGCCTTCATCTGCTTGGCCTCGCCGGGACGGCTCATGATCCTCGGCACGATCAGCCCGGCGAGAATGCCAAGGATGACGATGACCACCATGAGTTCAATCAGTGTAAAACCCTTCATGTCAGTTGTTTTCCGTTTTACGTAGCGACGCATGCTTCCTCCAGTTCTCATATGTTCCATCGGGATCGCGTTCCAGTTATCTATTCCGGGAAGGCGGACGTCCAGGCATCCGCCCTTCGGCCATTTGACGTTAGGATCGGTTTATCGGATCAATTCATTCATTTCGAAGATCGGCAGACAGATGGAGAGGACGATGAATCCCACCACCACTGCCATCACCAGGATCATGAGCGGCTCCAGGAGGGATGTCAGGCTCATGACCGTCGCTTCCACCTCGTTTTCATAAACGTCGGCGATTTTGTTCAGCATCGCCTCGAGCTCGCCACTTTGTTCGCCCACCAGGATCATCTGGATGGAAAGGCCGGGAAAACGGTCCGTGGCCGCGAGGGAGGCCCCGAGCCCCTGCCCCTTGCCCACTTCCTCCGCCGCCTGGTATATGGCCTGGGAAAGCAGGACGTTTCCGACGATGTTCTGCACGATGTCCAGGGCGGACAGCATGGTGACGCCGTTTTCGAGAAGCGAACCCATCGTTCTGGCGAACCTGGCCACGGCCAGCTTTTTGATCAGGATGCCGATGCCGGGCATCCGCAGAAGGGTCCGGTCCCAGTGGTAGCGGCCTTTCTCGGTCTTTCTGGCCTGCATCAGCGCTGCAAGAGCGCCGGCGCCCAGGATGCCGATGATCCACCAGAATGATTTGAAAAAATTGCTGATGGTGATGAGTATCTGGGTTGGCATGGGCAGCGATTTTCCCATGTCCGAAAAGATCGAAGCGATGCTCGGCACAATGAAGGTCAGCAGAAAAAAGAGGACCAGTATTCCGATCAGGGCCATCAGCACGGGATAGGCCAGGGCCGATTTGATGCGGCTGTTGAGGGCCTGCTGCTTTTCGGTAATGTCGGCCAGCCGATCGAGGACGATTTCGAGTGTGCCGGAGGACTCCCCGGCGCGTACCATATTAATATAGACCGGAGAAAAAATGCCCGTGTAACCCGAAAGGGCCGCGGCAAAGCTGTTGCCCTCCACGATGGCGTCCTTGATCTGGGCAAGCACCCGCTTAAAGCCCTGGGACTTGGTGTAGGGGATCAGGGTGTCAAGGGCGGAAACCAGCGGGAACCCCGCACCGACCAGTGTCGCCAACTGACGGGTCATCATGGAAATTTCCGCCGGTTTGACCCGGATGAGCGACCTGGAAAAGCCGGAGAGCCAGGAGGTCTTCTCGACGGAGGTCTGGTGCGTTTCCTTGATGGAGACCGGATAGACATCGGTGCCCCGGAGCTTCTGGCGGGCGGATTGAGCGCTTTCGGCGTCGATGATGCCGGAAACCGTTTTGCCCCTGGTGTTCAGGGCCGTGTATTCATAGACAGGCATTTCTGACTTTCCTTGTGGATCGGCGGGTTCCCGGGAGATGCCCTTATCCCAGGCGCGAGAGACTTTCGGTAGCCGTACACCGGGAAGGCCGCCACTGCGCCGGACCAGCTATCGGCCGGCGCGCCGCTCCCGAACCGCGGTATCCGGTCCCGGAATAGAGGGCCGCGCCACAGCGGGATCAAGGTCGGCATCATATCTGCATTAAAACAGCTTTTCAAGGGATTTTATCACCATGCCGGACGGCGGGCGATGTCGGACTGCCCCTTGATGGACGGCGGCAATAATGATAAAGGGAGTCCGGTGCGGACGACGGCAGAGAACCAAAAAAAGGGCCGCGAATACGGCCCCTTCATTGTTGTCTCCGGATCCTGATTTTTGGGATCTTGCTTTTTAGATCTTGTGCTGGTCGGGGCGAGAGGATTTGAACCTCCGACCCCTTGAACCCCATTCAAGTGCGCTACCAGTCTGCGCTACGCCCC
>CAJXSB010000455.1 GCA_913060435.1 uncultured Desulfococcus sp. | reverse complement strand
CAGGAGAAGGCGCCAATGGATTGACATGCGTCAAAAATAGTGTCGTCATCCCCTCCGTCGGTCAGGTAGCCCAGCGCCGGCGGAGAGGGCGTCCGGGCGAGTTCTGCCAGCACCCGGATGTCGAAGCTGGAGACCAGAATATCGCTCCAGCCGCCCCGGCGTTCCAGAAGGCGGCGGATCTGCCGCTCGACGGCATCGTCCGGATGGTGGGCTTCAACAGCCTCGGGTTTGATCTCGATGTTGACGGCGGCGCGGCCGTCGATGGCCGCCAGGGCCTCTGCCAGGGTGGGGATGGTCTCACCCGAGAAGCGCTTTGAAAACCAACTCCCGGCGTCCAGGCCCTTGAGTTCGGCAAGGCTGTGGTCGGCGACCAGGCCATGGCCGCTGGTGGTCCTGTCGAGGGTTTCGTCGTGGATGACCACGACCTTTCGGTCCCGGGTCAGGGTCACGTCGAATTCGATCATCGGGGCATTCGACTGAATCGCCTTTTCAAATGCGATCAGGGTGTTTTCCGGGCGCTGCGAGGAATAGCCCCGGTGGGCGATGACCAGGGGATACCGGAGGCAGACGAGGTCCATGCATGCTCCTGGGGAAATGGGGGTATCGACCGGATGCAGCGGGCCCTGGCGACTATTGGCATTTCTAAAACCGGCCATATCTTTGGCTATACGATAAAATTTCCGATTGATGCTGTTGGAATGGCCCACTCCCGATGTGCAGCATCATAAACCTGTTTACGCTGCTTCGTGCCGCCGACAGTCGGGGGTGGGGAAGGATGCTTTCGGCATTATCCGGAATCTGCCATATCCGGCAGGGGAGGTCAAGCCATGACAAGGGAACTCATCAAAATCGACGATTTTACCTGGGAGCTTCCCCGGACGGGAGAGATGCGGGTGCCGGGTAGAATCTATGGAACGGAAGCCATGGTGCGGGCGATCCAGCGGGAGGAGACCCTCAAGCAGGTGGCCAACGTGGCGTCGCTTCCCGGCATTCTCAAAGCGTCGCTGGCCATGCCGGACGTCCATCAAGGGTATGGCTTTTCCATCGGGGGGGTGGCGGCGTTCGACTGGAAGGAGGGGGTCATTTCCCCCGGAGGCGTCGGATACGACATCAACTGCGGCGTTCGCCTGGCGGCGACGCGCCTGGAAGAAGCGGATGTGAGGCCCCGCCTCCGGGACCTGGTTGACGGGCTCTATCGCAATGTGCCGTGCGGCGTAGGGTCCCAGGGTTCGGTCAAGCTTTCGGCCAGGGAAGAAAAGGCCGTGCTCCGGGAGGGCAGCCGCTGGGCGGTGGCCCACGGCTTCGGTGAAGAGGGCGACATCGAGCACACCGAGGACGGGGGGCGTTTTGCCGGGGCGGACCCGGAGGTGTTGAGCGATCGGGCGCTCAACCGGGGTAAAAAGCAGCTGGGCACCCTGGGCTCGGGCAACCATTTCCTCGAAATCGGCGTGGTCGACGAGATCTTCGACGACACGGTGGCGCGGGCCTTCGGCCTGTTTGAAGGCCAGGTGACGGTGATGCTCCATACCGGCTCCCGGGGGCTGGGCTATCAGGTATGCGACGATTTTCTGGCGAAGATGGCCCGTCATGTCCAGACGCTTCCCTTTGATCTTCCGGACCGGCAGCTCTCCTGCGCCATGATCGAATCGGATCCGGGGCGGCGTTATCTTTCAGCCATGGCCTGTGCCGCCAATTACGCCTGGACAAACCGGCAGATCCTCATGCACCTCGCCAGGGAGGTTCTGATGAAAGTGCTCCGTATCGGACCTCGGGACCTGGCCATGCGGCAGGTCTATGATGTCTGCCACAATATCGCCAAGCGGGAGGAGCACCTCGTCGACGGCAGGCTGCGGCAGGTCTGTGTTCACCGAAAAGGGGCCACACGCTCCTTTCCGGCCGGCCACAGATCGGTGTGTCCGGCATACCGGTCGGTGGGGCAGCCGGTGCTGGTTCCGGGGGACATGGGGACCGCCTCCTATGTTCTCGTGGGGACGGAGAAGGCGATGGCGGAGACCTTCGGGTCCACCTGCCACGGCGCCGGCAGAGTGTTGAGCCGGAAGGCTGCCAAAAAAGCGGCCAAGGGGAGGGCCATCTACCGCGAGCTAGAGGACCGGGGCATCCTGGTCCGGTGGACGGGCCGGAGCACCATGGCCGAGGAGATGCCGGACGCCTACAAGGACATATCCGAGGTCGTCAAGGTGGTGCACGGCGCAGGCATTTCCCGAAAAGTCGCCCGGCTGAGGCCTATGGCCGTTGTGAAGGGCTGAGGGCGGATCCGCGGCTCGTCCGTCCTTTCTTTTTCTGCTTTTTTCGACCGATATTCGATTTAGATTTGATATTTCAGCCAAATTGTGATCTAAAATCAGACATCTTTGCGTAGACTGATTTATAATAAAAATTATATGTGTTTTTGGGCTGCCATGCCGGCATTGTGGCGATATTGACGCCCGGCAGCCCCGCGAGACGGGCTTTCGGGATTCTTCAGCGGCACGGACGACAATCATTTGACGCGCGTTGCGGGTTCTGTTCTCGTTCTGGAATCATGTGAACCATGAGATGGTTGAAGATTACAAAAAAAACGAATATCGGGCTCCGCCTGCAGACCAAATTCATGGTCGGCATCATTCTGCTGGAGTGCATGATCATGACCATTACCATTGTGGTGGTTGAGCGGAGAATGCACCATTCGATTCTCGATGAGTTTCTCAAGCGGGGAGTCTCCATCGCCAAGAATCTGGCTGCGGTAAATACGAATCTGGTCAGTACCTATAATTATGTGGGCATGGAGCAGAATGTTGCCGAGACGGTTTCCGAGAACGAGCTCGTCTATGCCATGATCCAGCTGTTTGACGGCGAACTCGCGGCATACCGGGGTGCGCGCAATCTCAAAGAGCAAATCCTCAAATCGATGCTGGCGGAAGAGACCGACGCGGGCGCTGTGTCGGTCCGGTATCTGCACATGAGCGGCGTGGAGACGAAGATCTGTGAAATCGCCGCGCCCATAACCCTCCTCGAGAAGCACTGGGCCACCGTCCGGATCGGTCTTTCCCTCGAGCCCATGAACGCCGGCATCAAGGATACACGGCGGACCCTGCTGGTTCTGGGAGGGATCGTGCTCATTATGAGCTGCCTGATATCGATCCTTTTTGCAACGCGCATTACTCGGCCGATCGCGAGCCTGATGAAGCATGTCGAGGCGATTTCGAAAGGAGACTATGATCAGGAAATCCGGGT
>CAJXSB010000454.1 GCA_913060435.1 uncultured Desulfococcus sp. | reverse complement strand
GGCCCCAGATCCAGTTCGGCTGCGCTGCAGAGCATCCCCTCGGAAACTTCACCGCGGATGACGCCCTTTCCCAGGCAGCTGCCGTTGGGAAAGACCGTGCCGGGCAGGGCCAGGGGCGCGAGCATTCCCGGGGCGACGTTCGGTGCGCCGCAGACCACGCGGACCGTCCGGTCGCCGGCATCCACGCTGCAAAGCTTGAGTTTGTCCGCGTTGGGGTGGGCGTCGACCGAAACGACCCGTCCCACCAGGACGGTGCTCAGCCAGGCGTATCGGTCCTCGACAGCGTCGACCTCCAGGCCGGCCATGGTCAGTCGTTCGGTCAGGTCGCCCAGCTCCATATCGACGGGGATGTATTCTTGTAACCAGCTCAGGCTGACTTTCATGTTAAAACTGCCTTAAGAATCTGAAGTCGTTGTCGAAAAATTTCCGAAGATCATCGATGCCGTACTTGAGCATGGCGATGCGTTCGACGCCCATGCCGAAGGCGAATCCGGTGTAGCGTCGGGTGTCGTAGCCGACGTTTTCAAAAACAGCGGGGTGAACCATGCCCGAGCCGAGCCCCTCGAGCCAGCCGGTCTGCGAGCAGATCCGGCAGCCCTTTCCGCGGCACATGACGCAGAGAATGTCCACCTCGGCGGAAGGCTCCGTAAACGGAAAGAAGCTCGGGCGGAACCGGAGAGCCGTTTTCGTGTCGAACATCTGGTGGACGAAGGCCGTCAGCGTCCCCTTCAGATCGCCGAAGCTGACGTTTTCATCCACCAGCAGCCCCTCCACCTGGCTGAACATCGGCGTGTGGGTCAGGTCCGAGTCGCAGCGGTAGACCTTCCCCGGTGCGATGATGCGGACCGGCGGCGGCTGCGTTTCCATCACCCGGATCTGCATGGGCGAGGTCTGGGTCCGCAGCACGATGTTGTCCGAGACATAGAAGGTATCCTGCATGTCCCGCGCCGGATGGTTTTTGGGGATGTTGAGGGCCTCGAAATTGTAGTAGTCCGATTCCACCTCCGGCCCCTCGGCGATGTTGAACCCCATCCGGGTGAATATGGCGCATATCTCCCGGGTAATCTGGGTCAGAGGGTGGAGGCTTCCCCGGGCCGGAACCCTGCCGGGCAGCGAAACGTCGATCCGGTCCCCGGGGCGCTGGGCTTCGGATGCCAGCTTTTCGAGGATGCCCTTGACGGCGGCGTCCAGCTCTTTTTTTACCTCGTTGGCGCGCTTTCCGGCGAAGGGTCGTTCCGCTGCCGGCAGAGAGGATATGTTTCTGAGGAACTGGGTGACGATGCCCTTTCGACCCAGGTATCGAACGGAGATGGCCTTGATCGCTTCGGGGTCCGAAGCGCCCTCCAGTTCGGACAGCGCCTCGGACTTGATGTGTTCGATGTTTTTTTCCACGGATACTCCCAATTGAATCGCCGGTCGTTCGATGGTCGCCGGGCAGCCGGTCTGCCCAGGCGAAATGCGCTTCCGGCACGGTTACGGATCCGTCGTCGGTGTTGTGTACCGCAGCGCCGCCCGGTTCAGTTCTGGTTGGCCGCCAGGTTGGCGATCTGGGCGAATGCCTCGGGGTCGGAGACCGCCAGCTCGGCGAGAACCTTTCTGTCGAGATCGACTGCCGCCTGCTTGAGCCCGTGCATGAATCTGCTGTAGCTCAGGTTATTCATGCGGGCCCCGGCGTTGATGCGGGTGATCCAGAGGCGTCTGAAGTCGCGTTTCCGGGCTTTCCGGTCACGGTAGGCGTAGTTGAGGGCTTTGTCCACGGAATCCGCCGCCGTCCTGAAGAGCTTGCTCCGCCCTCCACGGAATCCTTTTGCCAGCTTCAATACCTTTTTGCGGCGTCTTCTCGCCTTGAATCCTCTTTTGACTCTCATTGTCATCTCTCCTTGATGTCATGCATGTGTTGGATGTCGCATTATCCGTTGGGCAGCAGCAGCTTCAGTTCTCTCTCGTTGGTTTTGTCGATGATCTGGCTGAGCCTGAGGCTTCTTTTCCGTTTTCGGGTCTTTTTGGTCAGGATGTGGCTTGCATGGGATTTCCTGAAAACGAATTTTCCGGTGCCTGTTTTTTTGAAGCGCTTGGCTGCTGCACGATTGGTTTTGATTTTCGGCATTTCCGTATCCTTTCCACCTTATTTGTTCATGAAAAAAGGGATCGCCTCCCTGTTTTTCATTGCCTTTCACATAAAATAATAGATGGCGTGAGCCATTAGGATCAATGCGCACACGCCACCATAAGATGAAGGCCAACCCGATGGATTGACCCATTCAGTTTGATCGGTCTGAAGGAAAGTGTTGTATGAACGGTCTCTATCTGGGAGACAGGATCATCACCATGGTCCGCCCTTCAAATTTCGGATACTGTTCCACGGTCGCTAGATCTTCGAGCTCTTCGGCAATTCTTTTCAGCAGATCCCGCCCCCGGTCGGAGAGGGTTATTTCCCGTCCACGGAACATGACCGTCACCTTGACCTTGTCCTTCCGTTCAATAAACTTCCGGATGTGTCCCAGTTTGACGTTCAGGTCATGCTCGCCGGTCTTTGGGCGCACCTTGATCTCTTTTACCTGAAAGGTGCTCTGCTTTTTCTTGGCCTCCTGCAGCTTTTTGGTCTGTTCATACTTGAATCGACCATAATCCATGATTTTGCAGACAGGCGGGCTGGCGTGCGGTGAAACCTCGACCAGGTCGAGACCAAAATCATTGGCCGTGGCCAGCGCTCTGTGTGTCGGAACAATACCAATTTGATTGCCGTCCGGATCAATGACCCGAACCTCTTTTGCCCTGATCTGGCGATTGATGTTTACCCCGTCTGTTTGTCGTGGCCTAGCTATTCTACACCTCCCCCAATGATGATTGTCCATGGCATCCATCCTCGGTTTCCGATCTTAAATCCGACGATGCCATCCATGATTACAAGATATAAATTCAGTAGTCCCATATAAAATAAGGGTAAGAAATGCAAGAAAAAAATGAAGAAAAATAAAAAACGCTCCACCAATAAACGCCGGGACTGCCGGGCCTGTCGGTACGAAAGCCCCGGCAAAGACGACTTGACATGGAATCGACGCTTTCCTATGATGCAATATTTTGGCGGATACGTCAATAACACCTTCGAGGTCGAATGCCATGAACGCCCTTGCAGAGCGCGCGGCGGAGAATCTGTCGGCCGTCCGCCGGATGGTACCGCTGGTGCACAACATCACCAATCTCGTTGCCATGAATACCACGGCGCACGCCCCGCTGTCCCTGGGGGCG
>CAJXSB010000453.1 GCA_913060435.1 uncultured Desulfococcus sp. | reverse complement strand
CCATCAGATGAAAGGTCAGCAGACCCGAACAGGAGCGCTTTTTATAGAATCCAGCGCTGGATGTCAAGCACTTTTTTTGCGGTCCCCCAAAAAAACGGACCGTGATGACTTTACCCTTTGGCGTCCGGCTCCAGCGTGAACTTCCAGGCGCAGAACCATTCGTCTGGATGATCGTCCGGGGGGCACCCGATGCACTCGGTCCGGATGCGGGGATCGATGGTCTTTGCGAAATAGGGGTATTCCACCAGGCCGGCGGACTTGCAGGGATAGTCCGGGAGTCCCTTGCGCTTCCGGGCCGCCTGAACGCGGCAGTCGTTCATGCGGAAGATGACGCAGTTCTCGTCGACGTCCTCCATGGACTGCTTGTTGATGAAGGCGTACATCCGATGACCTAGCGCCTTTTTAAGCGCCGGGATACCGCCGCGCTCCGGGAGGTTGAGCATAGACTTGATGCGCGCCGCCTCGAACGGGGAGAAGCGGGTCCAGCAGGTATCGTTGCAGCGCTTGGCATCCATCATCCCAAACTTTTTTTCAACCGCCTGAAACCATATGCCGTCATTCGCCAGCCAATTGACGCCGACCTTTTCGAGCAGATCGATCAGCGACTCCCGGGGGAGGCGTTTGAGGGCCGTCGGCACGCCGTTCTCCACAGAAAACCCCAACGTCTTCCCCAGGCGATTGATCTGGTTGGAGACGCTGGCGTCCCAGACCTCCTTTTCGACAGCAACGGCATTCTCCATCCCAATCTGGTGTTCGACCTCTGCAAACCAGGCGCCGTAATGAACAATGATCCGCCGGAAGGCATCCATCAGCATCTCCACCAGCTGCCCGTCGTCCGCATCTGCAATCGCTCCCTTGATGTCCATCTCTCCTCCTTGTTTGATTTGCCGCTCTTGGTGTCTCTCCCAGACCGAATCGAAGCATCCGGGCCGCCATCATATTATATATTGGTAATCATGACAGACCGCGGCGGCTGCCATCGGGAGCCTCCGAGAAAGACTCCACCTCGTATACCTGCACCGTTATGTCTTCTTCTTTCCAGCAGTCCCGCGTCATCCCGGCCTTGAGGCAGAGGTGCTCCAGAAAGCGCTTCTTGTCCGGAAGCTGCTTCCATACCTGGGGAAGAAATGTGGAACGCCGCCCCGACTTGGTTAAAATGACGCCGTGAACCCCCGGCCTCAGCTGAGATAAAAGCTGCTGCGGATCGGAAAATTCAAGGGGTTGGGGCGACGTCAGCACGCTGATCTCGACCTCGACGTCATCCAGTTCGGCCGCGTTGAGGGGTGGAAACCTGGGGTCTTCAAAGGCAGCGTTGAGAGCATTTTCCCGAACGCCCGCCGTCAGCGGCGCCACCGGCTCGATGGTGCCGATGCACCCCCGAAGCCTGTTTTTCTTGTGAAGGGAGACAAAGCACCCCCGCAGCTCTTTCAGCGGCGGCGTCTCCCCCTCCGGAGGCGCGACGGACTCTCCTGCCCCGACCCTCTCGGCAATCACCGAACGTGCCAGCGCCAGCAGCGCCGCCTTGTCCTTCTCTGTCAGTTGGCTCATGTCAACCTCCTTCTCCCCTTCCACATCCCGCTATTTCCGGAAAAAGGCCCACCACATGAACCCGACAAACGCGATGGTCGCCAGAATGCACATGCCGTACCCCTTCCAATCGAAGGGCTTCCGGGCAATGCCGTACTTGTCCGCCTCCCCCACCCTTCTCTTGCATGAAGCACATCGGGTGTCGTGGATATTCAGGTTGGTGGAACAATACGGGCACCTTTTGATGGCCATTCTATTGCTCATTTCTCGCCGCCTCCAAACATCGACTCCCCGGAGATTTCCAGGTCAAATATGACCGGGAGCAAACCGACGATGGTCAGTTCACCATGTCCTGGACAATGGTGATATCGCTTTCATCCTTGACCTGGGCCAGCCATTCGCCGAATGCTCGACGCTGCTTCTGCTGCAGCAGGCGCGCCTTGAGAGCGGCCTTCTCCGGCTCGAACGCATCGGCATCCGGCGCCTTCCGCTCCACAAACCGGATGACATAATTGCCGCCCTGCGCGCTGATGGGGGCCTCGGGCATTGGACTGCGCTCCGACAGCTCAAACGCGGCGGCGCCGATCTCGGGAGACTGCCCGATTCCGGGTATCTCCTCCCGACGTTTGAAAAAACTCGTGGTCTCGACGGCCAAGTCCTTCTTGGCCCCTTCCTCCGTCATGTCGGCGCCATCCTTGAGGGCGGCCAGGAAGGCCTGGGCGTCCGCCAGTGATTTCTCCGACTGACGGCTTTTGATGAGATCCTCCCGGACCTGCGCTTTCACATCCGCGAATGGCGCCACCACCTCGGGCGCTCTTTCGGTCACCTGAATCAGATAATAGCCGTCGCTGAAATCCTGTATGTCCGTGATCTGCATATCTGACAATTCGGCCGCCGCGCGGGCAAACTGCACCGGACTGGAAACCCCATCCGGCCCGCTCTTTACAGTGAACCAGCCGGTCGCCTCCACCGGGACATCCCGGCCTTCTGCGACCTTCATCAGATCATCCCCCTCGTAGACCGCGTCATAGACCGATTCCGCCTTTTCATAGGCGATGGATCTGGCTTCTTCGTCGGTCAGCTTTTTCCGAATCGATTCCGTGGCCTCGGCCAGCGTCTTTTCAGAGGCCTCGTTGACCGCCTCGACCTTGATAATATGCCACCCGAACTGCGTACGAACCGGGTCGCTGACCTCGCCGGCCTTCATGGAGAACGCCTTGTCGGCAAAGGGCTTGACCATGGTCTCTTTCCGGAAGGTGCCCAAATCGCCGCCGCGGTCCCGGCTCGGCCCTTCGGAATGGGCCTTGGCCAGCGCTGCAAAATCCTCACCGCCCCTGGCCAGCGCCAGAACCTCTTCGGCCTTCTTCCGCTTCTCCTCGACCACCTCGGGCGGGCTCTCCTTTTCCAGCCGGAACAGAATATGGCGGGCCTTGACCGTTTTGGGCACCTTGAATTCTTCAGGATGGGTTTCAAAATATGTCTTGACGGCTTCGTCGTCCACCGTAACGCCGTCGGCAAAACGCTGCGGATCAAAATGGATGTACTGGGCCTTGAGCTTCAGCTCTGTCTTGTAGCGGTCCTGGTTCGCCTCGAAATATTCCTGGACCTCCTCGTCCGTCACCTCGATATCCGAATACCGGTCCGGCGCAAAGGCCACGTAGGCAATCTTGACAGCGGCATTCTCCCAGAGGTACCAGTCGAGCGCTTCCTGGTCCGACACCTTGATGCCGTCCATGACAAACGTCCGAAGCTTGTCG
>CAJXSB010000452.1 GCA_913060435.1 uncultured Desulfococcus sp. | reverse complement strand
TGGATCTGGGGCCCGACGCCGCCGGCATCATGGTGCTAGATGACGCCAGCGGGCCGCCGGCGGTTGGGACGCCGTTGCCCCGGGCTCTCCATCTATCGGACACCGCCATTGAAATCGACCTCACGCCAAACCGCCCCGACTGCCTGAGCCTCATGGGCGTCGCCCGGGAGATCGGGTTCTTCCAGGACCAAAGAATCGCCCGTCCCGAGATTCACCTGCCCCGGGGCGAGGGAGATGTCCGCCAGGAAACCTCGGTCACCATCGAAGCGCCGGAACACTGCCCACGGTATGCAGCGCGCCTCATCAAAGGCCTCCGGGTCCAGCCATCGCCATTCTGGCTGCAGGACCGGCTCCTCTCGGTCGGCCTCCGGCCCATCAACAACATCGTCGACGTCACCAATTTCGTGATGATGGAGACCGGCCAGCCCCTCCATGCCTTCGATTTCGACCACCTGGCCGGGCACCGCATCGTTGTCCGGACCGCCAGTGACGGCGAGAAATTCACCACCCTCGACGGCAAGGAACGGTCCCTGAACAAAGAGATGCTCATGATCTGCGACGGCGAGAGGCCGGTGGCCGTCGGCGGCGTCATGGGCGGCCTCAACTCGGAGATCGAAGAGACGACCACATCCGTCCTCATCGAAAGCGCCTACTTCGACCCCGTCAGCATCCGGCGGACAGCCAAAACCCTGGGCCTTGGCACCGACGCATCCCACCGCTTCGAGCGGGGCGTCGATCCCGACGGGACCATCAACGCCCTCGACCGGGCCGCACAGCTGATGCTCGATACCGGCGGCGGAACCCTGATCGAGGGGCTGATCGACGAGCGGCCCATCCGGGTGGAGGCCCAGGCCATCGACCTCTCCATTGCAGCCCTCAACCGCCACCTGGGCATCGATATCTCCACCGATGCCGTAGCAGAGATGCTTCGGGCCATCGAATTCACGGTGACCCCGAAGCCGGACGGCGTTCTGGAGGTGATCCCGCCCTCTTTCCGGGTGGATGTCTTCCGGCCCGAGGATCTCATGGAGGAGATCGCCCGGCTCTGGGGCTACGACAACATCCCGGTGACCTTTCCCCGCCTTCCCGCGGAGGGTGTTCGGTTTGATCCCCGGATCGTCCTCCGAAACCGGGTCAAGGATCTGATGTCGAGCTGCGGTTTTGCGGAGGCCATCAACTACAGCTTCATCGACGCGTCCGCCTGCGACGCGCTCCGCCTGAAGACAGACGACCCCCGGAGAAGAATGCTCCATATCCTCAATCCGCTGACCGAAGACCAGTCGGTGATGCGGACATCGCTCATCCCGGGCCTCCTGGGTGCCATGGGCCGCAACCTCTCCCAGCAGAACCGGGATCTGAAGCTCTTCGAAGTGGGGATGATCTTTTTGAGCAACGGCCAGGACCAGCTCCCCGATGAATTCGAAATGGCTGCTGGCCTGTGGACCGGAGCGCGACAGCCGGCATCCTGGTTCGCCCGGGAGACGTCCTGCGATTTTTATGACCTCAAGGGCGTTGTCGAAGCCCTGGCGGCGGGGCTGGGCGTCACCGGGCTCCGCTTCCGTGCAGCGGCGGATGATGCCTGTGAGTATACGCGTCCGGGCCACACCGCAATCCTCTACGCCGGCGAAGCCGAACTGGGCAGTATCGGCGAGGTGCACCCCGACGTGTCCCGGGCATACGGTCTCAAACAGACGGCGTTCATTTTCGAACTCAACCTCGACCGCATCCGGCCGCTCTTTTCGGATCAAAAGCAGGCCCGTCCGATTCCAAAATTCCCGCCGACCGACCGGGACATCACCCTCATCGTCGACCGCACCGTCGAGGCCGGCGCGGTTGTCGATGCCATCGTGTCCGCCGATGAGGCGCTGGTGGAGGAGGCCTTCTTATTTGACGTATACGAGGGCAAAAAGATGCCGGAGGGCAAAAAAAGCATCTCCATCAGAATCGTCTACAGATCGCCGAATGAGACGCTGGAAGACGAGGTCGTATCCCCTGTTCATGAAAAGATCTCGATGGATTTGATGCAAACCTTCCATGCGACGTTTCCGACGTAATACGCCCCTCTGGGGCGTTTTTCGCCCGTTGCGACCCTGCATTCCCCCGCCGGGGGAATGCAGCATCATCTATTCATGGCCCGTTCCCTGACATTGCCGTCCCGCCCGTCTGCGGGCGCCGCCAGAATCGCCGCATTCATTTCACCCCACGGCTTCGGCCATGCCGCCAGGTGCAGCGCCGTTCTGTCGGCGCTCCACCGCCGCATCCCCCAGATGCACGTCGACATCTTCACGCTGACGCCCCGATGGTTTTTCGAACGCTCCATTGATGCGCCCTTTTCCTATCACGAGCACCGCACCGATATCGGCATGATCCAGCCCTCCCCTCTCCATGAAAACCTCGAAAAAACCATCGCACACCTGGAAGGCTTTATACCGTTCGACCCGCAATGGATCGACAGGATCGCCCGGCAGCTCGACCGCTGGGGATGTCGGCTGGTACTCTGCGATATCGCCCCAACGGGCATCGCCGTTGCGCGCCGTGCCGGCATCCCGTCGGTGCTGGTCGAAAATTTTACATGGGACTGGATATACCGCGCATATGCCGAAAAGGACCGGCGCTTTGCCATTGCCGCCTGCTATCTGCGCGAAAGATTCCAGGAGGCCGACGCCCATATCCAGACGGAGCCGCTGTGCCGAAAGGTGCCCTGGGCCGATATGACCGTCCCCCCCATCAGCCGGCCGTTCCGGACCCCGCCGGCGGAAGTTCGGCGGCAGCTCGGTGTTCCGGAGACGGCCCCGCTGGTGCTGATCACCATGGGCGGCTTTCAGACCGACTATGATTTCTGGGACGCCCTGGGCGCCCACCGGGAGATCTGGTTCATCATCCCCGGCGCCGGCGCCAGATCCGATGCAGGACCCAACATCATCTGCCTGCCCCAGGATTCCCCCTTCTTTCATCCGGATCTGGTCCGCTGCGCCGATGTGGTGGTGGCCAAGTCCGGCTACAGCACCATCGCCGAAGTCTGTCAGGCTGGCGCGGCGTATGCGTGCGTGCTGCGGCCCGATTTTCCCGAAGCCCAGGTGCTGGAGGCCTACATCCGAAGCCGGCTCGAGAGCATCTTCATGACGGAGGCTGAATTCCAGTCGGGGAGATGGCTGGACCGTGGGCTTCTGCACCTCCTAGCGCGCCGCCGAAGGCGCCGGGCGCCTTCGGATGGCGCCGACAAGGTCGCAGCGTTCATCCATGCCCGGCTAAGGAACGGAAACAAAATTACTTGAACAATCTTGCTTGT
>CAJXSB010000451.1 GCA_913060435.1 uncultured Desulfococcus sp. | reverse complement strand
AGGACGGCAATGCGGCACCCATCATCGATGCCGACGTCAATATCACCGTCGAGCCCGAGGGCAGCCTGATGTGGTCGCCGTCGACCGACCTGCGGACCGACGTCAGCGGCCAGGTCGAACTCGAGATTACCGGACGCCAGGCCGTGGAAGAGGCTGTCCTCCGGATCGAGTCCTCGGGAGACGTGAAAACCCAGAGCTACCTGGTCTACAACAGCGCTGAATTCTTCACCATCGCCGCGCCGGCCGAGGACCCCTCCTCGTGGCCGACGGACCAGGATCTGGTCGTGACCGTGCAGGCCCCCCAGCAGGATACCGTCCGGTTCGTCACCAGCTTCGGGCAGTGGCGGGAGAGCGGGGCTATCGGCCAGAAATACATTGACGTACCGGTCGATCCGGTTTCCAATTCCGTCTCGGCGGTAATCTCCTCGGCCGAGGCCGGCGTCGCCACCATCCAGGTCTTCGACCTGAGCAACCCGTCGGTATCCGACTCCGTCCAGGTGGCGTTCTCCTCGCCGTCGGACCAGGCATGCCGGATTTCGCTGCAGGCCAGCGCCACCGTCGTGGCGCCAAGCGTCGGCAACATCGTCAACTCCGTAGAGCTGACGGCCAAGGTGAAAAACCGCTATGACCAGGCCGTGGCCAATGTTCCCGTAATGTTCTTCCTCAATGGGCAGACCACCACCGGCGGCGGCGAGCGGCTCTCGCCCGCCATCGCCTACACGGATGCCCAGGGCTTTGCCCGGTCGACATTTTCCTCCGGGACCATGAGCTCCGACGCCGAAGGCGTCGAGGTGACGGCGGCAATCATCGATTCCACCGCCGTCGACGCCATCTGCAACCAGAGCAGCAGCGTCCACATCGTCATCGGCGGAACCGCCGGGTCGATCTCCATCGGCTACGGCACCGTCATCACATCGATCAACACCGATACCGTATATGAGCTTCCCATGTCGGTGCTGGTCTCCGATTCCAACGGCAACCCCATGCCCAACACCAACGTGACCCTCAAGCTGTGGTCGACCCGATACGCCACCGGCTACCGGGGCGGGCGGCCGGAGTGTCCGGTCATCTACACCGGCATCTTTGAAAATGAAGACGTCAACCGGAACCTGATGTGCGACTACTGCACGCCGTGTCCGGCCGCCGACGACGAGAAGCACCCCCTGAACGAAGACCTCAATGGGGACTGCGAGCTGACGCCGTCCAGCAGTGCGGCGGGCTCCCTGCCGCAGATAGTGCAGACCGACGAGAACGGCGTGGCGGAGTTCTCCCTCGTCTACCTCAAGGAGGTCGCCTCGTGGCTGGAGGACGAAATCGTCGCCACCGCCATGGTCTACGGCACGGAAACCCGGGCGACGCTGACCTTCTGGCTGCCGATCCTCGAGGGTGACAAGTGCAATCTGCCCGGCGAATCCCCGTTCAACCGGACGGATGTGAGCGAGATTTCGCTCATGGCGGATCCCGAAAGTGTGGTCGCCGACGGCGTCAGCACCAGCACCATCACCGCCGCGGTCAAGGATGTCAGCGGGAATCCCCTCATCGGCGGATCCGTCAATTTTGAAATCATGGAAGGGCCGGGCACCCTCTCCGCCCAGAGCGTCCTGGTGACCGACGGTTTCGGAACGGTCTACTACACCGCTCCCAGCGGCAGAGGCGGAGGAAGCAGCGCGACCATCCGGGCCAGCGCCTTCAACGTGGGCGGCGAGGTCGCAGACGAAATTAGTATTCAACTGATTGATGCCATCGTCTCCGAAGTACAGGTGACGGCTGGTGCTGATATGATCTCCGTTGCAGGTGTGGGAGGCGTGTCTCAAACCGTGATACGGGCAAACGTTATGACCACCTCGACCCGGCCTGTTCCAGACGGTACCCTCGTCTCGTTCGTCACAACCGCCGGTATGATCTCTAATGTCACCCGGACCGCCAATGGTGTCGCAACGGCGACGCTGTCGAGTTCAAGCTACGCGGGGACAGCAACTGTCATGGCATTTGTAGATGGTGTTTCGGGTAGTGCTCAGGTCGAGTTTATTGCAGGGCCGCCGAGTCAGATTCAAGTCTCAGCGCCGTCCTCGATGGAAGCAGATACAACAAAACCTGTCAGCGCCTCCATCACGGACTCGCAGGGGAATCCTGTAAGCGGCAGCATGATGGTCAATTTTAGCTCATCGGCGTCTTCGGGGTCTTTTTCGCCTGCTAGTAAAACCACAACCAATGGAGTAGCCGAGGTCGATTATACTGCACCATCAATTAGTGGAAGCATCCGGATAACAGCCTCTACCTCCGGCGGAATATCCGGAAGTGCATCCGTCTTCGTGACGCCTGCCGCCGAATAATGCTTTAATAGTCGGTAGCAGTCAACCATAACGAAATCCCCTTCGGAAGTCACAACCAGCGGCAGCCCTGTTCAGGGCTGCCGTTTGTTTATGCGCCGGGCGATGCGCCGAACTTCTTCTGCAATCCGGGCCATATCGAGGGTGGCGATGCGGCCGTCAGCCATGAGGGTCCGCCCGCCGACAATGACCTGCCGGACATCGGAGGCTTTGGCCGCGTAGACGATCTGGGAGGCCGGGTGGTAGAGGGGGGCCATATGGGGGGAGGCGGTGTCGACAATGATGATGTCGGCCTGCTTCCCGACCTCGAGGGATCCGGTGACGGCCCCCAGGCCGATGGCGGCCGCACCTGCCGATGTCGCCATCCGGAGGACCGTTTCGGCGCCCACGGCCGTGGGGTCGAGGCTGTTCACCTTGTGAAGCTTGGCGGTGGTGTCCATCTCCTGGAAGAGGTCCAGGTTGTTGTTGCTGGCGCATCCATCCGTTCCAAGGCCCACCGTGATTCCAAGTGAAGTATATCTTTCAATCGGGGCGATGCCCGAGGCAAGCTTCATATTGCTTTCCGGGTTGTGGGATACTGCCGCGCGGCGTTGAGCGATGAATGCCGCATCCACTTCGTCGGTCCAGACGGCATGGACCAGCAGGGTCTTGTCATCGAGGATGTCGAGGTCTTGCAGTCGCCGGATCGGTGAGACGCCGTGCCGGTCCAGCGACGTTTCCAGCTCCGTCCGGGTCTCCGCAGCATGGATCTGGAACAGCACGCCCCGTTCGCGCGCCAGGGCCTTGGCCTTTTTCAGGGTCTCGGCCGAGCAGGTATAGGGGGAGTGGCAGAAAACCGCCGGAAGGATGTGCGCCGCCGCCCCCTGCCAGGCGTCCACAAAGGTTGCGGCGGCAGCGACATTTGCCGCCGGGTCGGGAACGCCGGGGGCGGGAAAATCGATCACCCCCTGGCCGAGCACGGCACGCATGCCGGACTCG
>CAJXSB010000450.1 GCA_913060435.1 uncultured Desulfococcus sp. | reverse complement strand
CTGAAGAGCGGCGAAAGCGTCTACAGCCTGGTCCTGGAGAAGGGATGGATGACGCGGGAGAAGCTCGACGACATGCTGCGTCCGGAGAATATGACCGACCCCCGCAAGATTCCGAGATAGTGGTTTCTCATCGGGCTCGATCGGCCGGGCACCGCATTGCCGGTGGGCCGGCCGAGGGTCAGACCGGCAGGCGGAGGATAAATTCGGCGCCGCGGCCCTCCCCGCTCACCAGGGAGAGGTCGCCTTCCAGGTCCCGCGCGAGGGCCAGGGCGCCGGCCAGGCCGACGCCGTGCCCGCGGACCGGGTCGCCGTCCGAGGGCCGGAGCTGAAAATAGGCGTTGAAGATCTTCTGATGGAATTCTCCGGGGATGCCGTCGCCGTCGTCCTTCACCGAAAAAACGAGTGTATCCCCGTCGCGTTCCGCGGACAGGTCGACCCGCCCTTGCCGGTGTTTGAAGGCATTGCTGAGCAGGTTGCGGAGGATCTGCCGGGTCTTTTCAGCGTCCAGCAGGAAAACCGCCTTGGTGATCGACGTGTCGACGGCGAGGTGCAGCCCGACACCCGCGGTGATCTCGACCATCTCCCCGTAGGATGCCGCCGCCTTGACAGCCTCGGAGACCCGGCTGTCGACCACGTCGAAAAATTCCGTGAGCATCTCCTGGAGCATCGCGGCGAGGGGCGTTTCGGTCCGGCGGATCATCCCCCTTTCCGAACGGGACAGCTCGAGCGCATCGTGGACCAGGAGCTGCGCTGCCCGCGTGTTCCGCAGCAGCCGCGCCAGGACCTTTTCCTGCCGGGGCGTGAGGGGCCCGTATTGCTCGGGTCTGGTAAGCAGGCCCTTGAGCCCGGCCTGGACCACCGCCAGCGGGTTTTTCAGGTCGTGGATCAGCAGATCGATCTGGATTTCTTTTCGGGCCATTGCCGCGCCTCCGGAGGATGAACGGATGCAAAGATGATGGCACGGGAGTCGAAGGCCTGTCAAGGGGCTGTTGTGGCGGTGAAGGCTGGATCCGGCATTAAAACCATTTGTTGTAGATCTTCTGGTACTCGCCGCTTTGACGGCTTAGCATGATCTCGATATCGAACAGCTCCTTGAGGGCCTCCGCGCCGGTGTTGGGAAAGACGATGCCGTAGCGCTGATCGGCGAACATCCTGCCCACCACCTTGATGGTCGGGTCGAGCTTGGCGGCGTACATCAGCGGAGGCGCGTCGTAGACCGCAGCGTCCGACAGGCCGTCCTTCAGCTTGGCGAGGAGATCGTCAAGCGATGCGGCCGGCACTACCTTGACGTTGTGGTAGCGCAGGAAATCTTCGCTGGTGGTGCCCTCGATGACTGCGACGCGCTTGCCGTAAAGGTCCGGCAGTTCGGAGATCTCGCCGTGGTGGATGCGGTCGACCGTCAGGGCCGAGGAGAGCGTGGCCGTCAAGCCGGCAAACCAGATGATGCCGATGAACATCCATACGGCGGCAATGACCCGCCCGCCGATTTTTTTGGGGCGCTTGTCGCCGTAGCCCACGGTGGACATGGTCACGACGGCCCACCAGTAAGCATCCACGATTCCCCTGCCGTAGGCGGTGGGGAACCCCTGGGGGTCTTCGTCGTCCCGCTCGATCCACCAGACCAGGTGTGCCACGAGGGTCAGGCCGAGGAAAAACAGCGCGATGGAAAACCCGATGACCCGGAGAACGGCGTTCCCGATGGAGGTGATGTGGCTGAGGGCTTCGCTTCGGACCGCAATCCTCAGGCCGGATTCAAAGAAGGGCTGGGAGAAGTCGATCCGTTTTTCCCGCTCCGCCGTGATGGTGATGCCGGCGAAGCCCATGTCGCAGTCCCCCGATTCCACGGCCTCCAGCAGCTCCGGTACGCTGCCGTGCATCACGAACTCGGGCCTCAGGTGGTTTCGGCTGCTGATGATGCTGGCCAGGTCGATGCAGAACCCCTTGAGGTCCTTGAAGACCAGCGGGGGAAATTCCTTGACGGCGATTCTGATGGGCCGCGGCGACGTTTCCGCGGCGGGGGCGGCGGCGGGGATCAGGCATGACGCCAGGATCCACAAAAGAACAAATGACCGTTTCATCATCGTAAATCAACCATAGCTGAATCCGGGGTTCCGGTCATTTCCAGGTGAGCTCCAGCGCGTCACAGATGGCGTCCACTTCGGGCATCCCTGCCACCAGGGGGGTGCCCCTGAGATTGTTGAGGAAGATGGAACGGCTGTCCGGCAGGCGGCCGATCACCGGCGTGCCGCCCAGGGCCGCGCTGAGCTCTCCGTCCACCTCGGGCGTCACCCGGTTGAGGACAAAGGCTGCCGGCAGACGGGCCTCCCGGGCGAAGGCGTCGACCCTACCGGCCATCATGATGGATTCATAGGAGGGATCGACCACGCACAGAATCTGGTCGCACTGCCCGTCGAGGCTGCGGCCGAAATGTTCGACGCCGGCGGCGGTATCCACGATGGCCAGGTCCTGCGCCTCGAATTGGAGGGATGAGAAGAGCATGCGGAATAGTTTGCCCATGGGGCAGGCGCAGCCCTCACCGAAATGGTGGATTTTGCCCACCGACATCACCCGGATGCCGTCTGCGGAGGCGATGCAGGCATCCGGCAGGTCATCGAGGGCGAGCCCTTTCGGGAAGAGGGGCGGGGAGCCGCCGAAGGTCAGGCCGGGGCTGCTGGTCTTCTCCCGGAACCCCTGTTTCCCGCCCAGGGTGTCCAGGAGCGGCTCGGGCGGCGTCAGCCCCAGCATGCGGTAAAGGCCGATGTTCGATTCGTCCGCATCGACCAGGAACACCCGTTTGCCCCGTTTCTGCATGGCGATCGCCAGAAGCGCCGCCACCGTGCTCTTGCCACACCCGCCTTTTCCGCAGATAAGCATCTTCATGGTCCCTGGGAAACCTCCCTTCAGCCTTTTTTACCAAAAAGATATTAATGATGGCATGGGATCCGAAGACCTGTCAAGGGGCTGCCGAAAATGGGAAGGGCTGGATAAGGAAGCGCTGATGTTAAGCGAAAAAACGGTGGTAAAGATGGCGGAGCATCCCGCCGATCCTGGACTGTCGCCGTTCGATAAACCGCGCGTCGGCCTGGGCCGCAAGCCCGGGCCGCTGCTGCAGGATCAGCCTGGCCGCCAGTGCTGCGGCGTCCGCCGTCAGGTCGGCGCAGTGCTGGAAATGGGCTCGTTTTTCATGCCGGACCTTTCGGGTGAGGATCCTGCAGCAGGTCGCGCCGTTGGCGGCCTTGAACGCATCGTGCAGCCGGCGGGCAATATCCCGGATCTCCCTGCGGTGGCGGTACGGCCGGTCCTTTCCC
>CAJXSB010000449.1 GCA_913060435.1 uncultured Desulfococcus sp. | reverse complement strand
ATCTATACCATACCTTTGCGGCACCGGCAATCACGCGACGCGGCCGCCAGCCCGGGCGTCAATTCTCTCTCCAGCCAATGCTGAGCCAGCAAAAACAGCTTGTAATGAATCCAGAAAAAGGCTATAAATTAACGTTTACCAACATTATTCTCACCGGGTTGACCGCCGCGGATCGCACCCGCGGCGGAACAGACCTTTTTCCATGGAGATTCATGGGGATATTATCATCCACGGTCTCCATCACCCGCTACCGGGTCGATGGGGAGATCGAGGCGCCGGTGATGGAGACCATCGCCGACGGCCTGGCCGGAAACGCCATTACGGAGATCGACGACGAGGCCGCGGAGAAATCCGTGGGCTGGACCTCCCTTGAAACCCCCTTCCGCCCGGATTTCAGCGGCGCCTCCTACGTTATCGGCCCCTACCTGGTTTTCTCCCTGAGGATCGACAAGAAGACCATTCCGGCCAAGATCGTCAAGAAGCACTTTCAGGTCGAGATCGCCAAGCGGATGGCCGACTCCGGCCGGGACCATCTGGCCAGGAGCGAAAAGCAGGAGATCAAGGAGCGGGTGGTCCAGGGCCTCAGCCTCCGGATCCCGGCGACCCCCAATGTCTACGACGTCCTCTGGAACCTCGAGGCGGCGTCCGTCTGGTTCTACTCCAACCAGAAAGCCGCCAACGAGGATTTCGAGACCCTGTTCGCCAAATCCTTCAAATGCAGCCTCATCCGGCTCTTCCCCTATACCATCGCCGCGCTTTCTGCGGGGATATCGGACGCGGAGCGGGATGCCCTTGCGACCCTCTCGCCCACGCGGTTTTCGGAGTAGACGCCATGCTGGACATCGCCGTTGCCTACAACCGGTATACCTTTCTGGGGTATGAATTCCTGACCTGGCTCTGGTTCGTGGTGGAAAAGGACCGGGATCTCCTGGCCGCCGCCGAACCCGAATTGACCTCCCTGGCCATCGGCAACCGGGTGGTGCTCGAAAACCGGGTACAGGAGGCCGTGGAGAGCATCACCATCAAGGGGGATGACGCCGGCCTCGAAGAGGGGCTTCTGGCCCTGCGCAAGGGAGCCGTCGTCACGGAGCTCAACCTCGTCTACAAGGTCGGCGAACAGGAATGGCGTCTCACCCTCAAGGGGGAGAGCTTCAACATCGCCAACCTCAAGACCCCGGAGACCGGCGCCATCGAAACCAAGGAAGAGATCGAGGGATTCCTCCTGGAAAAGGTCTACCTCTATGAAAAGGCCGTCCGCCTCATCGACAAACTCTACGGCGGCTTCATCCGGTCCCGGCTCTCCGAAGAGTGGAACACACAGGTGCTTCCCCGACTGAAACAGTGGATCCATGAATAGCAGAGGGTATCCTTTATGAAGTTTGTCATCAACAAGACCGACATTCGAAACATCCTGGGAAAGGTGCAGGGAATCACCGGCCGGCGGACCAATCTGGCCATCACGGAAACCGTTCTGATCCAGGCAAAGTCGGATACGGTCAAGATTGCCGCCACCGACCTCGAGACAGGATTCGAAGGCGAGTATCCCGCCACGGTCGAGTCCGAGGGAGTGATCGCCATCAACGCCAAGAAGCTCTATGAAATCGTCCGGGATTTCCCCAGCGAGGCCATCGACGTCAACGAGGTGGAAAACCGGTGGATCGAGATCGGCAGCGGCCGCATCGAATACCATATCGTCGGCATGAACCCCGACGACTTCCCCGAGATTCCAGAAATCGACGACGCCCCCCTCTTCGAAATGGACTCCCGGTCCCTCAAGCGGATGATCGAGAAGACCGTCATCATCACCGGCGCCACGGATGACAACCGGGCCCACATCAACGGGATCTATTTGGAAAACATCGCCGACGACGACGAAAAAATGCTCAAGATGGTCTCTACGGACGGCAGCCGCCTCTCGACGGTCGACTATCCCTACGATAAGGGCGAATGCCCCATCGACAAGGGCATCCTGATCCCCAAGAAGGGGCTCAGCGAGGTGCTCAAATTCCTGGGGCCGGAGAAGACCGTCCAGATCGGCCTCAAAGACACCCATTTCATCCTGAAAAAAGAGAATGAATCCTTTACCATCCGTCTTCTGGAAGGGGAATACCCCAACTACAAGGACATCATCGTCCGGGGCGCCGGGCACGACATCCCGGTCGACCGCCAGCTTTTTCTGATGGTGCTCAAGCGGATGTCCATCCTCTCATCCGACAATTACAAGGGGGTCATCTTCAATTTCGATGACAACCTCCTCACCGTACGCGCCACCAACCCGGAGATCGGTGAATCCAAGGAAGAGATGGCCATCGAATTCAATGGGGAGCCGGTGGAAGCGGCCTTCAACCCGAAGTATTTTATCGACACCCTCGGGGTCATCGAGGACGACACCGCCATGATCAACCTGGTGAGCGCCGACAAGCCCTGCATCGTCGAAGGGGAAAACGATAAAAGCTATCTAAGCATAATCATGCCGATGAAGATATGACGACAGAAAAAAAGAATCAAAACGACTACACCGCGGACAACATCAAGATTCTGGAAGGCCTCGAGGCCGTCCGGAAACGGCCATCCATGTACATTGGAAACGTCGATATGGAAGGGCTCCACCATCTCGTCTACGAGGTGGTCGACAACAGCATCGACGAGGCCATGGCCGGCTACTGCGACACCATCCACGTCACGATCCACCCGGACAACTCCGTCAGCGTGGAGGACAATGGCCGTGGCATTCCGGTGGGCATGCACGAAAAGGAGAACGCCCCGGCGGTGGAGGTCGTCCTGACCAAGCTCCATGCCGGCGGCAAGTTCGACCGAAATTCCTACAAAGTCTCCGGCGGCCTCCACGGCGTCGGCATCTCGGTGGTGAACGCCCTCTCGGTGCTCCTCGAAGTCGAAATCTACACCGAAGGCAGCATCTACCACCAGACCTACGCCCGCGGGCTCAAGACTAGCGAGCTGACCGTCATCGGCGAAACCGCCAAGCGGGGCACCTGGGTCCATTTCAAGCCCGACACCGAGATCATGAACTCGGACAATTTCAATTCGGAGGTCCTGAGCCGGAGGCTCCGGGAGCTGGCGTTCCTCAACAAGGGCGTCCGGATCACCATCGAGGACGAGCGTTCGGACCTGAAGGAGGAATTCTTCTACGAGGGCGGGCTCGCTTCCTTCGTGGAATACCTCAACCGCCGGCACACCGCCCTGCACGACCCCATCCTCATCCAGGGCGAGCGGAACGAGGTCCAGATCGAGGTGGCCATTCAATACAACGACACCTACAAGGAGAAAACGTTCTCCTTTGCAAACAATATCA
>CAJXSB010000448.1 GCA_913060435.1 uncultured Desulfococcus sp. | reverse complement strand
CCTCGGCGATGGGCCCCGGATCGACCGCCACATCGAACCGCAGCCGATCTTCTCCGAGTGCCGCTGCTATCCGTTCCGTCACCTCCGCCATGGGAACGGTGCATGGACTGTTTTCCAGGGCGATCAGCCACTTGCGGAACCCGGGGTCGAGGTGGCGGTTCCTGGCGATCATCTGTCCGAGTTTGTGGAGGGTCGCCAGCCTTCGGGCCAGCATCAGGAGGCGCTCCCCGGCGGAAGCATCCGCTGCCGCCCGCGCCTGGTCGGCGATCAGCTCCGCGATCCTTGAAATCGGCAGCCGGGAGATCAGAAACCGGATGCCGTCTTCGACCATGGGGCGGTATCCAACATAGATTTCGGGAAGCACATCCCCCGGGCCGGCAGCGGCCACGATATCGCGGGCCGCCTGCTCCCGGAATTCTTCATGGCCGACGGTGGCCGCCATGGCGACGATGCGTGCCTCGAGTTCATGGCGGTTGAGCCGCTGCGCCAGTTCTTGGATATATTGTTTCCGGGTTTCAGCTCCGAAATGCATCGGGGATCATCCTTTCTGCCGGGTGTCGGTTTTTCGGGGCGGTGCCAGTCGGGCACCGCCACTCAAATCAGGTATGTCGCGGCGATCATATCCGAGCCTCCCGGATTCGTCGAGGGTTTTTCATCCCAGCCCCGGCACAATCAGACGCCAAAGGGATTACGGGGCCGCAGGCTTCCCGCCGGCTCGCGCTTCAAGGGAGAGGGAGGCGCCCAAGGCTTTTTCCCCCTTTCCGGAGGACGGCGGCGACGCGGCGACGCGATCGGCGGCAATGCCTTCGGGGCCGGTGAGCAGATCCGCGACGGCAGCGGCCCGCTCGGCGCCAAGGGCCTCGAGTGCCGCGTCTGCCAGTGTCTCCTCGGCCACCAGACGCCCGAATAGTTCTTTGGAGAGCGCTCCGGGGTCGGCAGGTGCGCTTCCATCCTGGACGCGATGCGGGGCTGCGGCTTTTTCAAGGGCATCCGCGCCGTAGCGTTCGGCAAACCAGGCTTCGAGCGACTGCTGTACGGCGGGGCTGCTGAAATCGACCGGCCCGGGGTCCGCATCCGGGGCGAGTGCGCTCCCCTGCCGCCGGGCCAGCTCCCGCCGAACCTCAAGATCCTTCAAGGCGAGCCCGTCATGGTCGGGGTCGTAGTGCCCCGTCACCGAGACCTGGAGCTGGGGCCGCTGCTTCAATGCCGCCGCCAGCTTGTCGAGCTTCTCCCGCTCGGGTGGGGAGACGTCGGTCCGGCCGGCTTCGAAGGCCACGGTATCCAGTGTTTCGGCTTCGACCCCGAGCAGGGCCCCAAGCGCACGAAACGGCGCACTCACGATCTTGGTCAGCAGATTTGCGATCGCCTTCCAGATCAGGTGCCCGTAGCTGAACTCCGGATCGTCGAGATTGCCCCGGACGGGCAGGCCGATATCGATCACACCGTCGGCATCCTGAAGGAGCGCCACGGCCAGATCGAGGGGCAGGTTGGGGGCGTCGGGGCTGTCGACCTTCTCCCCCAGGACCAGCCGGTCCACGATGATCTGATTGTCGCCCTCGAGCCGGCTGTCATCGATGCGGTATTGAAGGTCCAGAGAAATTTTCCCGGAGTCGATCCATCGTCCGGCAAATTTTCCCGTATATGGCGACAGCCGCGTCATTTCGACGTTGCGAAACGCCATGTCGATATCGGTGAACCCTTTGGGGTCGAAGGTGTTGACCTCCCCGGAAATGTCGGCGGCACCGTATTCGTCGACCCGCCCCTCGAGCGCCACCTGGGCCCGGCTGTTTGTTTCGGTGGACATGCCGATGACGACGCCGGCAAGCTCGCGGATCACACTGGCAAAGGGGGGGACCAGGCTGAGATCGGCGAAGTCGAGCACGCCTTCGCTGATCCTCACCGTGCCGACCCTGACTGGAAACGATGGCGGCTTCGAGTCCGGGCCGGCCCCGTCCGGCGCGGGTGCGGCCGATTGTTCCCGCGCCTTGATCAGCTTGACGACGTTGATGGATCCGTCTTCGGCGATCAGCAGCTTGCCACTGGGGCGCGAGAGCTGAATTTCATCGATGACCAGCCCGTTCGGCGCGATGCCAAGCGCTGCTTCGGCGGTCTGGAGCGTCTGCCAGCCCAGGATGGTTTCGCCGGATGGGTTTTCCACCAGGTTAAGCGCCTCCACCCGGACGCTGCCCGTGAAGGCGGTCCGGGGCCCCTCTCCGCCAGTGCCGTGGCGCAGCCGACCCCGGCTGGTGACGCTGCCCGAGGCAAGCCTGAGGTCTACGAATGGATCGATGTAGGGCTGAAACGGCGTCAGGTCGACATTCGATGCATCGATGGTGAAATCGATGGATGCGGCGGCGGGATCGACGGCTCCTTTGGCCGAAAGCCGGCCCCCCTGAACCACGTCGATGGAGAAGGAGACGTCTATCGGGGACCGCGCGTTCACGTCGGCGAGTTCCGCAGTGATGCCTTCAAACGCGAGCACGGGCGCGTCCGGTTTTACGACGGCATCGGTCACGGATGCGCGGAAATCCGATACCTGCACCTTTTGTGCGGCAAACCGCCAGGGCTCGCCGGCTTCACTGGCCTGAATCCGCTTCGACCGGACCGTTCCCATCTTCTCCGGCACGGCGATTTTGAGGAGATTGACGTCGCCGTCGCTCTCGCGGACCACCAGCACCGTTCCCCCGGTCAGCGTGATTTCGCCGACGTCAACGGCGCGGGCTTCGAGATCAAAAGCCGCCGAAGAGACCTGAACCTCCGGGATCGATACCAGGGGTCGGGATTCCTGCGCCAGCCCCAGCGATGCATTCCCGATGCGGGATTCGATCTCCTGAAGCTGCACCTGAAGCGTTTCCGGACCAACGGTCGCCGCTGCCGCCAGCGCCATCTGAATCGTCTCTGCACGGATCCTGGCCGGCGGCTCCCGGCTCATGTCGGCAAAGCCAAGCCCGAAGTCCGCCATGTCAAATGCCTCGATATTCAGGCGCCAAGGCGGGCCGGATGCCACGGTACCGACGGGGCCGGGATCCGGCGCCCCTTGGGACCTAAGAATGTTCTGGAGCAGAAACCTTCCCCCACGGTCGACCCCGGCATCGAGGCTTCCGCCGCGGACCGACACCCGCCCGACATCCAGGGTGCGGGATTCCAGGTCGAACCGTCCATCCTCGAGAAGCGCTTCGGGAATGCGGAGAAAGGACTCGGCTTCGTTTTCCATGCGCAGCGCCAGCCCCTTCATGCGGACCGCGATGTTTTCCGCCGACAGTCGGGGACGGCCGCCTTCGAGGGATGCATCATAGGCCATCTCCACACGGATGATCCCC
>CAJXSB010000447.1 GCA_913060435.1 uncultured Desulfococcus sp. | reverse complement strand
GGCGTTGGGCAGGATCTCCACGAACATGATGTAGAAGGTGGACTCCCCGCGGGTCTCGGCCGCCCGGACATAGTCCCGGGTGCGGATGTCGAGGGTCAGGCTCCGGACCAGCCGGGCCACGCCCGGGGTCCCCACGATGGCGATGGCGAAGACCACGTTGACGGCCGATGCACCGATGGCCGCCACGATGATCAGGTAGAGCAGGATGATGGGGATGGCCATCATGGCGTCGAGGAGCCGCATGACGATCTCGTCGATCCAGCCGCCCCGGTATCCCGCCAGGAGCCCCAGGGTCGCCCCTGCGAGCAGCGAGGCGAAGACGCCCCAGATGGCCGTGCCGCCGGGGAGCCAGACCTTTTCGTTGACGGGCAGGACCACCAGGACGATGCGGGCGCCGTAGACCAGGCGCGACCAGATGTCGCGGCCCAGTTCGTCGGTGCCCAGGATATGTTCCGCCGAAGGGCCCTGGTTGGGGGCCTTCCAGTCCTGCTCCGTCGGGCTGTAGGCGGTGATGACGGGTGCGAGGAGGGCGGAAAAGACCCAGAAAAGGACGATTGCCAGGCCGACCACGGCGGTCTTGGAGGCAAAGAGTACGGAGAGAGCGTCCTTCAGCCGGGCGGTCCGGCGCGTTTCGCCGGTCTGCTCCTCGATGATCGTCTCAGACGGTACGGTTTCTTTCATGGCTGCTCCGGGATTTATGTGTAGCGAATCCGGGGATTCAGGAAGGTGTAGATCACGTCCGCCACCAGCTGGGTCCCCACGGCCACGAGCACCATGATCATGGTGCCGGCCTCCAGCGCGTTGATGTCCTTGTAGAGGGCCGAATCGAGGAGATACTGCCCCAGGCCCGGGTATCCGAAGACGACCTCGACGATCACGATGCCCCCCATGAGCCAGTTCACATGGAGCATGATGACGGTGATGGGGGCGATGAGGGCGTTCCTCACGGCATGCCCGAAAATCACCCGCCGGTAGGGCAGGCCCTTGAGGAACGCCGTCCGGATATACGAGGAGCGCATGACATCGGCCATGCTGGCCCGGGTGATCCGGAGCACGTAGCCGAGCTCGATGAGGGTCAGGGTCAGCACCGGGAGGATCAGCATGTCGGGCCGCTCCCAGGGGGCCTTTTCTCCGAACACCGTCGCGCCCGGCACCAGCTGGAGCCAGGTGGCGAAGACGAGGATGAGAAAGATACCCGTGGCGAACTCGGGGACCACCGAGAACATCATGCCGGTGATGGAGAGAAAACGGTCCTTGAGCGAGCCCTCCTTGAGGCCGGCGATGATGCCCAGGAGGAGCGCCAGGGGCATAACGATGACGAATGCAATGCCGGCCAGCACCAGGGAGTTGCGGAGGCGGACAAAGAGGCTTTTGGCCACGGGCCTTCCGGTCCGGAGGGAGACACCGGGGTCGCCCCGGAGAAATCCCTTTTTGAGGGGGATATACTCGAGGGGCCCGCCGTTCGATTCCATCCACCCGGTGCCGACCACGAATGTCCAGACCTTCCGGTCCGAGCCCTTCTCCCAGAGGACGGCATGGTTCTGGCGGTCGACGCCCCAGAAGACGGCGGTGCCGTCGTCGCGGGTTTCCCACCGTCCGTTGTCGATCTGTTCATCGACCGTCCCGTCGTCCCGCCGGGTGAGCCGGACGAGGTCGTCCCCCTGGAGCTCCCATCGAACCAAGCGGCCGTCCTCCGATTCGGCCCACCACTCTTCGAAGCCCTGGTCCGTGACGATCTTTGTAAGGGGCAGGCCGACCTTTCGGGCGGCGAGGAAATCACTGCCGAAAAGCCAGTAGAAATAGCGGGTGGTCACCGGCTTGTCCAGCCCCATCTGTTTCAGGAAAGACTGCTCCTGCTCGGGGGTGATGAAGGCCCCCAGGATATTCTTGGCGACATTTCCGGGCGACGACTCGGCGATGAGGAAGACCGCCACGGACACCAGGAACATGGTCAGGAGCAGCAGGATAAAACGCCGCAGGATGAATTTTGCCATAACGCCTTCTCATGCCTCGTGTTGCGTCCTGGTTGCATGCACGGGGTGCACGGGTGGGGGCGGCGGTTCGCCCCCTTGTCGAAGACCGCCGCCCGGCCCATGCCGGCCGGCGGTCTGGTATCAGGCGTTGAGCCAGGCGCTGCCGAGCTTGAGATAGAGGCTGGGATGGGCCTGGACGTTCTGGACCCGCTTGGTGGTGACGGTCCAGACATTGATATAGAAGGCGTTGCCGATGGAGCCTCGCTCCTGCTGGATCTTTTCCAGTTTGCAGAAGATCTGGCGCCGCTTCTCCAAGTCGAGGGTCCCGTTGGCCTCTTTCAGCAGCGTAGAGAACTCCTCATCCACCCACCGGGTTTCGTTCCAGGGTGCCGGCTTGCCCGCATCGTCGGCGGTGTAGCCCAGGTTGAGCACCATGGTGCCCAGGGGGCGGTGGGCCCAGGTGGTGATGCCCAGATCGACCTCGGTCCATTTTTCCCAGTACTGGCTGTTGGGCATGGTCTGGATATTGATCCGGAATCCCGCCGCCGCGGCGTCCTGCTTGAGGATCTCGGCATACCGTACGATCTCCTTCCAGCCGCTGCCCACCGCGAGGTTGACGTCGAGGCCGTTGGGGTAGCCGGCCTCCGCCAGGAGCTGTTTGGCTTTTTCCGGGTCGTATTTCGGGGTGTCGACGGGGCAGTATTCGGGGTGCTTGGGGCTGACGTGCATGTCCTGGCCGATCATTCCCTGGCCGAAATAGGCCAGCGCCAGGATCTTCTCCCGGTGCTGGCACAGCTTGAGGGCGGTGCGGACCCGGTTGTCGCTCCAGGGCTTCAGGTCGACGCGCATCCGGAGAACACGGGTCTGGTTGGTGGCCACCGGCAGCACATGGACCCGCGGGTCGTCCTTGAGGGCCTGGTAGGCCTCGGTGGAGCCGATGTCGCTGAAGTCGAGGAGGTCGACTTCGCCGGCCTGGACGGCGGCGATCATGGGCGGCATTTCGGTGCCCATGTCGATGAACTCCACCTTGTCCATGTAGGGCAGGGGGCTGCCGTCGGCCCCTTTGTCCCAGTAGCCGTCGCGGCGTTTGAGCACGCACCGCTCCCCCTCCCGGTAGGATTCCAGGATATAGGGGCCGGTGCCGTGGGGGGCCTTGATGAAGTCGCCTTCGAAGGTCCGGCTGTTGAGGACCATGGCCGGGTAGTGGAAGAGGTGCTCGGGGACGGCGATCTCAGCGGTCTTGAGGTGGAGCTTGACCTGGTGGTCCGAGACCTTTTCGATACCCGTGGGGTCGAGGTAGCCGCCGATCATGCCGAGCATGGAGGAGCCCACATCCTTGTTGAGCCACT
>CAJXSB010000446.1 GCA_913060435.1 uncultured Desulfococcus sp. | reverse complement strand
TGAGCACCCTGTCGCCGTCGACCTCAACGATATACCCCTGAAGCGGATATTTTTCGATCACCGTCTGGAGGATTTCCCGGTTCAACCGGTTGAGCTCACCCGCCATTGACGCCCCGGCTGTCATCTGCCGGGTGATGACTCTGGGCACCGCAGAGGTCTCGGTGTCAATGAGCCGCATGTTGAGCAGGGTGCCGTCCGGCATGAAATAGAGAGAACCGGTGCCGATCAATTTGGCCGCCAGGACCTTGCCGAGGCGGAGCGCCGTGCCGGGATCGGCCAACTCGGAAGAACCCAGGTTCAGCTCTTCTAGAAGCCGTTCAAGGATCGCCCGCTCCACAACGCTGACCCGGCCGGAGGCGTTGAGTCTGTCCGCCAGCTGCACGGCCAGTGCTGTCGAGAGCCCATCCCGCGCCGAAAGGCCGCCCTTCTCCTGAAAATCCACGAAAGTCAGGATCATCGGTCGTGAGGTCCAGCTGTCCTCCGGCCCCCCGACGCCGGCCTGCTTCTGCTGGCGGTACCGATCGGCCAGCGTTTTCACCAGCTTGTCGATGCGTGCCCTGGCGCTGCGGTCCTTCTGCAGGGCAACCATCTCCTCTGCTTTTCGGGCGAGCACCGAAGCGATCATGTCGTTGCGGTCCAGCGAAAGGGATTTCCGATAGCTTGCCAAGGCCTGGTCCCAGCGGCCCTCTTTTTCGTAGGTGACGCCCTTGTTGGCGGTAGCCTCCACATAGTAGGGATCGATCTCGACTGCCTGATCATAGAGTCCCCTGGCCGCCTTGTAGTCCCCGAGGCTTGCGTAGAACCGCCCCAGCTGGTTGCGGGCCTGGGCCTTCTGGATCACGGATCCGCCGGTGCCGGCCGCAGCCTTGCGGTACCGTTTCTCCGCTGCTTTCTTCTCGTTTCTGGCGTAAAGGATGTCCCCCTGAATCATCTGGGGCTGAACCCTGTCAGGTGCCTTCTTTTCCAGCTCCCTGGCCAGCGCCGCCGCCTGATCGGTCCGGCCGGTCTTGACGTAGACCACCGCCTGGACCTCTTTGCCGAGAATCTCCCCCTCGCCCGGAATAGCCGTGATCTCCTTGGAGATCTTTTCGGCGGACTTCAAATCGCCCTCCTGCACGGCAGCATAGGCCTGAACCGATCGGGCGTCGACGTTCCGGGGGTTCCTGTCGACCACCTCACCGGAGATCGCCTTTGCCAGCGCAGTCTCCTTCCGCTGCAGGGATCGCTCCGCCAGTCGCACCAGCATGACTTCCGTTGACTTGCCGCCCCCTTGAAAATAATCGAGGACCGTCAACTCCGGGCCCAGGATGTACACCGTAGGCAGAATGAGGCGGGCATTGTACTGGTCGCTGATGCCGCCGGTATCCAGCAGAATGGGAAATCCAATGCCGCCGGCAGCAGCAAAGGAGGCCGCCGCATCCCTGGGAGAGCGGGTGATCCCCCAGACCGCCAGATCGGCGGCCTTGAACCGCCGCGCAATCTTGTCGAGGCGCTCCAGGCCGGCCCGGCTCGACGGTGACCCCGCATCAAAGAAATAGAGCACTACCATGGGCCGGTGCTTGAGGGACGCCAGTTCGTAGGTTATCCCGTCAATGCCCACGGCCGCGATCATCGGCGCCGCCTGTCCGGAACGAGGAGCCGCCCATGCCGGCATCCAACCGACGATGGCGGCCAGAAAGCCTGCAATAAGCATGAGTGTCGGCTTTAACAAAGGTCTCATCTGGGAATCCTCCATATCTTTGGGATCGTAGGGGTTCCTTAGGGATTGATGACGGACGCGGCACAGGAATGCCGGCGACGGGCCCGGAGATGATCAGCGGCGTCTCCGGTCAGGGCGCTTTTACCGGGACGAAAAGAAAATCGCCCGCCTGATGGCCCGCCTGGAGATTCGCCGCGTACTGCGGTGTCTGCTCGAACCCGAACCGCCGCGAGGTATCGAGCACCCGGGTGCGCACCTCGCGGTAGAGCGCTCTGGCTTCCAGGATGTCCCGATTCTTTTCGAGTACATCGAGCAGGACGCTGGCAAAGATGGAATGCCCGCCAGTGCCGGCATCGAGCACCGGTTTGAGGCCGCCGGAGCTGAGCACCGTGCGCGACCGCTCCCCCGAAATCTTCAGCAGCCATTCATGTCGCTTTTCCCGGGACATGCCCGAAGGCCGGACCGTCACCACCGATCGGGTCAGTATACCCGAGTAGCAGGTGTCCGCAATAATGATGGCCTGTTTCACGGACATGCTGTTCAGGATGTCGGTCACCGTATAGTTGGGGATGGAGTTCACGAAGCTGTCGGGATCGGCGTCCACCGGCAGCCAGTATCCCCGGTTGTTCTGTTTGTCCAGCTCGCCGTGCCCGGCGTAGTAGATCAGAAAATTCTCCTTCTCGGTAAGCTTGACCCGGTAGTCATCGAGGGCCTTGTAGATGTCAAAGCGGGAGGCGTTGATCATGACCTGCGTCGTGAAGCCGTATCGCTCTTCCAGGATCAATGAGAGCGCTTCGGCATCCCGAACGGCCGAATCCAGGTCCGGCAGCGACGCATAGTCGTTGTTTCCGATAATCAGCGCATAATACCGTCCGAAGCGCCGGGGATCGACCTTTGGTCCGGATCCCTCGGCGTCTCTCGGCTCCGGGACAAAAAACTCGACATCCTTCCGGCGCCCCTGCTTGTCCACCGCAACAATGTGGATCGGGGTCTCCGAATCGGATTCAAGGGGGAGAAAGGCCTCAAAAAGTCCGCCGTCATCCGTCGAGGTCGGGGTATCGTTGACGCTCAGACGGTAAAGACCCGCCGGGGCCGATACCTTCCCGACCAGCTGCAACGGGTCGCTGCCAGGGCCGCCGACCGCCACCCATCGGCTTCGCGTCGTGAGAATCTTGGGCTTGATGATGTTGATGGTCGGCTCCGGCAGGCTGGCGACTTTCTGTTCGTAGGCGGAAAGCGCTCTCTCGTACCGGGCGGCTTCCGCCTCCAGCCTGGCAACTTCTCCTTTGAGGCGCTGGGCCGCTTTCTCCTGTTCCGCCAATGCCGCCTCCCGCTCGGCCAGGGCCTTGGCCAGACGTCGGTTTTGGTCCTGGGCCGCTGCCGAAGCTTCCATGGACTGCTTCTCCATCGCGACCCTGGCCCGCACGATCCCTTTTCGCTCGGCGTCAATCTGTTCCTGCATCCAGGAAAAATCCCGCTGGACGCGCTCGAGCTCTCCGGACTTCCGCTCCAGCTGGGTGCGGAGGGTTTCGGCCTCTTCCCGTCGACGCTCGACCTCCTGACGCAGGGATGCCAGCTCGGTGTTCTCGCTGGCGTTGACATCTTTGAGGGAGGCCAGCTGGGCCTGGTAGGCCGA
>CAJXSB010000445.1 GCA_913060435.1 uncultured Desulfococcus sp. | reverse complement strand
GGGCCCTGATCCATGGGGTGCTCGGGGGGGCGTTCTGGGGAGCGTGCTTGCTGCAGCGACTTTTGCCGCGCCATTTTGGGGGCCCTGTTTGCGGCTGCGGCGGTCCTATTGTCTCCGGCCGCGGCAGTATCGTCCGACATCCGCCCGGCGCCGTTCCAGCCGGGCGAGCGATTGACCTTCGCGCTTCGCTGGGCCTTTATCCGCGTCGGAGAGGCCACGCTCGAAGTCCTGCCGGATAAGACCCTGGACGGCCGGCGGGTCCGGCATTTTGCGCTGACCGCCAGGAGCAACCCCTTCATGGACCGGTTCTACAAGGTCCGCGACCGCATCGACGCCTACGCGGACCCGGGGCTGAGCCGTTCGGTGCTCTATCGGAAAAAACAGCAGGAGGGGCGCCATGAGCGGGACATCGTGGTTCGCTTCGACTGGAAGCGCCAGACGGTGCAGTACAGCAATTTCGGCCGCCCCCGGGAGCCCGTGGCCCTGCTGCCCGGGGCCTTGGATCCCCTCTCGGCCTTCTATTTCGTCCGCGCCGCAGGCCTGGCGCCGGGGAAGGTCATCGAACGGGCCGTGACCGACGGCAAAAAATGCCGCATCGGCCGGGTTGCGGTCCTCGGCCGGGAGACCATCCTGGTCAACGGCACCGCCTATGACACCTACCGCATCGAACCCGATCTCCGGCACGTGGGCGGCGTCTTCGAAAAAAGCCGGGACGCCAGCATCGAGGTGTGGGTCACCGCCGATGACCGGCATATCCCGGTCCGGGTCCGGAGCCGGGTGGCGGTGGGGAGTTTTGTCGGAGAGATTATCTCCCACGCCGGCTCCGCTGGGGCGGACCCGCGGCCGGAGTGAAGCCTGGAGGAAGAGAATGATACAGGAACGCGTTCAGGTGCGCTATAATACCATTGAATGCTCGGGATATTACCGGATGGGCCTGACGTGCCATTCCGACTACCGACGGGCGAAGCCCGGACAGTTTGTCATGCTGCGGGTGGTCGACGGGATGAACCCGCTGCTCCGCCGGCCGTTTTCCATCCATCGGCTGATCCGGTCTTCGGCGGGGGCGGTGGAGGGGCTGGAAATCCTCTACAAGGTGGTGGGAACCGGCACCGAACGCCTCGCCGACTGCCGCAGGGGCGACGGTCTGAACCTTCTGGGGCCCCTGGGGCGGCCCTTCTCCCTCCCGGAACGGCCCGCGCAGGTGTTCATCGCCGCCGGCGGGATCGGCGTGGCTCCCATGTATTTCCTGACGGAGACCCTTCAAAAAAAGGGGTTTGACATTTCCAGCTGTGTCGTATTTATTGGAGGCCGCTCCAAGGACGACCTGCTCTGCATGAATGATTTTTTCGCCATCGGCGTCAAGACGGTCAACATCACGACGGACGACGGTACGGCGGGCGAGCAGGATGTGGTGACCGGCCCCATCGAGCGGGCCGTAAAGGAGGGCCGGCCCGATGTGATCTATGCGTGCGGCCCCCTGCCCATGCTGCGGGCGACGGCCCGCATGGCGCGGCGGTATGACATCCCCTGCCAGATTTCCATCGAAACCATGATGGGGTGCGGCATCGGCGCCTGCCTGGGATGTGCGGTGTCGGCGGCGGGCGGCGGCGACAAATATCTGCATGCCTGCGTCGACGGTCCGGTCTTCAATGCCGCCGACATTGATTTGTGATGGTTGCCGGCATTCCGGGTAAAGGAGACGATGCCGGAGCCGGGGCCCCCGCCGCCGGAAGGCGCTGGGACGGTTGGATTTTCGTTGACTTGACGCGTGGCGTGTGCTAAACGGCAAACCTTAAAAACAGGGGCGGGTTTTTTCATCCATGGCCAAGAGAGACTTACGCTACATCAAAGAACTCGCATACTACAGCAGCATCGGCCTGTCGGTCGCGCTGTCCATCTTCATCGGGCTTGGCCTTGGCGTCTATCTGGATGGACGGTTCGGAACCCGTCCCTGGCTGACATTGATTTTTTTGGGGCTCGGCATTGCGGCCGGCTATCGAAATATCGGATTGGCGATCAAAAAGAGTCGGAAATTCTGACGGGAAAGCGTAGAGAGCGTTGAAGATCCAAGAGCGCCTATTGAAATTCGTAACACGCACGAACTGGATACTTCTGGCCATTGCCAGCGCCGCCGGGCTGTTGTGGGCGACGCCCGCCGTTGCCGGCGGTATCATCTGCGGCGGCCTGATCGTCACCATCAATTTCCACCTGCTGTACCGGACGCTCAAAAAGGCGTTCGTCCCCGCCACCTTGACCTCGCATCATGTGATTCTGGCCAAATACTACGCCCGCTTCATTGTCAGCGGGCTGATCATTTTTGTGCTGATCTTCAAGCACATCGTGAATCCCATAGGCCTTTTCATCGGGCTGTCGGTCGTAGTTGTCAGTATCACGCTGGCAACCGTGATAGAATTTAGAAACCTTTTTTTGAAGGAGGCTGTCTAAGGTGGAACATCCCTATCTAATCTTCGTCAAGCTGTTCGAGTTCATCGGTCTGGGTCATTTCGCCCACGCGTATCCCCACGTCATCTACTCCTGGGTGGTGATGCTTCTGCTGGTCGGCCTGGGGTTTCTGGGTGCCAAAGGGATTGCCATGGTGCCAAGCAAGATGCAGAATTTCTTCGAGATTATTGTCTCCGGCATCGAAGATTTCATGGTGGACATCACCGGTGAAGAAGGCCGATGGCTCTTTCCGCTGGTCGCCACCATCTTCATCTATATCTTCATCGGGAATCTGATCGGCCTCGTCCCGGGATTTTTTCCGCCCACGGCCAGTCTCAACACCACCCTCTCCTGCGCCCTGGTGGTGGTCGTCTTCACCCACATCATCGGCGTCAAATACCACGGCATCGGCTATATCAAACATTTTCTGGGGCCCGTATGGTGGATGATTCCCATCATCTTTCCCATCGAGCTCATCGGGCATATCGCCAGGATCCTGTCGCTCTCCTTCCGGCTCTTCGGCAACATGATGGGCCATGAACTGGTTCTGGCGATCCTTTTCGGGCTGGCGGGCGCCTTTTTCGCCCCCCTGCCGATCATGGCCCTCGGCATTTTTGTCGCGCTGGTGCAGGCCTTCGTCTTTTTTCTCCTGTCGATCATGTATTTCACCGGCGCCATGGAGCATGCGCACTGATTTGGAATTCTGATACGGATATCAAGTTTCGCTATTAATGGGATAGTGGAAGAAGCCAATACTCATCACATCTATTCAAGGTTAAGGAGGTACGTTAGATGGAAGCTCAGGCATTACAATTTTTTATCGCATGTGTGACTGCGGCGGGTTTCGGAATTGCGGTAGCGGCATTTGGCTGCGGCATCGGCCAGGGGCTCGGCCTCAAG
>CAJXSB010000444.1 GCA_913060435.1 uncultured Desulfococcus sp. | reverse complement strand
TATCGCATGGTCAACGAAATCGTCGACAAGGAGAACCTGGTGAAGGACTACAATATCTATGTCTTCCACGGCACCGACGGAGACGATTGGGACACGGACGGCAAGGAGACCCTGCCGGAGATCAAGCGGATGCTCGGCTACGCCAACCGCGTAGGGGTGACCGTCGCCCGCCACGGCATGAGCGGCGACCAGAGCGAAGTGGAGAAATATTTGAACCGGTCGGGGCTGCTCAAGGAGAAGCCCAGCCTTATCCGGATGGATGTGATGAAGCAGGATGCGGATGAGGCCCGGCTCATCGAGGGGATCAAAACGCTGATTTCAATGGCGGCGGCGTGAATCGATCCGCCGGCGGGTTTTCCAAACCCCCAGGCCTCTTTTCGGCCAAAACGGGCGGTGGCGTTTCCCGTTTGTCGTCGGAAGCCTGACCAATGCCGCAAAAGCGGGAGGGGTGCTATCGATGGAATTGATCAACCAGCACGCAAAAAAAATCATGGAAGGATGCAAGCGACGGGCGCGGGACGCCGGACTGCGATTTCAGGACGACACCCTGGAGTATATCGTGACCAACCGGGACCTTCTGGAGCTCTCCCCCAAGATCATGATTCCGACCCTGTACGACTACTGGGTCCATGATGTGGAAGTCCTGAAGGGAAAGGGGAAATACGAACTTTACCCCGGGAACCCGTATGAGACCGTCATCAACACCAGGCCCCCCATCTCCTTCTACAACGACAACAACCCCGACTGGCTCAACGTGATGATCTTCTATCACGTAATCGGGCACATCGATTTTTTCCAGAACAACACCTATTTTCAGCACACCCACGACTACGATTTCACGGGAGAAGCCCTTTCCGACAAGCGGCTCATTGCAAAGCTGCGATCCGAACAGGGGCGGTGGGTCGACTACATCATCGAATTCGCGCGGGGCATCGACAATATAGTGGCGTTTCACGGCGAACTCTCCCGGACCGCGCCACCGGCCCCGGCCACCGTTTCAGGGCCGATCAACTATTATTTCGACGTCTTCCTGCAGTCGGTCAAAAACGTCAACATCACCGAATACATCAAGGAGATTGAACGCTACAACCGCTGCTGCCAGGACTACGGCAGGCTGGGGGAGGAGACCTTTCTGTCCGACACCGAGGCCAAATATCCAGAATTCAAGGCAATTTACCAGAAGAGCCTCCAGAAGAAACATGAGGGCAGGCTGGATCTCTTGAAATTCCTGATGGTTCACTCCGATTTCCTCAACAGGGAGGAAAACGAGTGGATGAAGTCGATCCTCCAGGTGGTCCGCAAAACCTCCCTCTTTTTTCAGCCCCAGATCCGGACGAAGATCATGAATGAGGGGTGGGCCAGCTACTGGCACGAGGTACTTTTTATGGCGGACGACCGCATCCGGGGGCACGAGGTCGATTTTGCCCGCATCAATGCCAGCGTCACCGCCCTGCCCCGTGTAGGCCTCAATCCTTACGCCCTCGGCATGCGGATGTTCTACTATATCGAGGAGATGGCGGACAAGGGCAAATATACGATGGATTTCAGCCGGCTGAAGGACGCCCGGGAGCGCGAAGCCTATGACGCCGGGCTGGGTATCGGGCGGCAGTATATCTTTGACGTCCGCAGGGACATGGATGATTTCCTCTTCGTCAAGACCTTCGTCGACCAGGCGTTCGTCGATGCCTATCGGCTATTTGTGGTGGGCAAGCGGATGAACGCCGCAAAGATGGTATGGGAATACTACGTCAAATCCCGCCGGGCGGAGGACTACCGAGAGATGCTGATCGATGGTCTGTACCATCCGCCCAGCATCGACATCGACCTGAAAAAAACCGATGGAAAGGTGCTCTACCTGGTCCATCGCTTCGAGGGGAAGCCGCTGGTCAAAGACTACATCGCCAACACCATGCTCGGCATCGAGTACCTGTGGGGCGGTCCCGTCAAACTGGAGACCAGCGAGGTGGCCCGGGCGTCGGGCGGGACATACGGCGTCTTCAGCGGCGGCAGGCCGTCCCAGGAGAAGGGGGAAGCGGCGGAGATCAAGTGGCAGCGGATCCTGTACACCATGGAAAAGCGCCGCCTCACGCGCAGAATCCTCTACAACATGGAAGATGTATGAACCGGCATCCACAGAAATGGGGGATAAATCAGCGATATGAACAGCATCCGAAAAGCCATGGACAACCTCAACCGGACCATGAGCGACAAATACCCCAACGAGCTCATACCCTTCGAGGAATTCCTCAAGATCATGACCGACAAACCGGAACAGGTGATACGCAATATCTTCCAGATGTTTCACGACATGATCCGGTATTATGTCGAAGAGGGCGAGGACGAGTATCCCAACGATCCGGAATCGATTCATTACGTTTTTTATGACTGCAGCCGGCTGTTCGTGGAGGATGCGGACCATCCGTTCTTTGCAGACCGGCTCTTCTCCAACCGTTTCATCAGCCACATCGAGGCGCTGCGGCGGGGGGCCCAGCAGAACAAGATCTACATCTTCGACGGACCCCCGGGGTGCGGCAAGAGCACGTTTCTGAACAATCTTCTTAAAAAATTCGAGACCTATGCCAATACCAGCGAAGGACTGCGGTATGAAACGGTGTGGCGCCTCAACCGCAAAGCCCTGGGAAGCCTCCATGACCGGGACAGCAACCCCATGCTGGACAATCTCTACCGGATCCTTTCGGTGACCTCCCCCGCAAAGGAGGCGTCGGAATTTGACGGCGAAGAATCATCGTTCGAAAAGGAGAATACCTTCAGGGAGGAGGCTTACGTCAATGATCTTCAGGAGGATTTCATCGACATTCCGTGCCCCAGCCACGAACACCCACTGCTGATCATTCCCAAGAGATACCGGCGGCAGCTCTTCGACGACCTGTTCGAAAACGATGAATTCAAATGGAAGCTCTTCACGGACAAGGCCTACGAATGGGTCTTCCGGGATAAGCCCTGCACCATCTGCAGTTCGCTATACCAGGCCCTCCTGGGGAAGCTCCACAGCCCGGAGGAGGTCTTCAAGATGGTCTTCATCCGGCCCTACCGTTTCAACCGGCGGCTCGGCCAGGGCATCAGCGTGTTCAATCCCGGCGACAAGCCGATGCGCCAGGCCACCATGACCAATCCCATGCTCCAGCGGCGCGTCAACGAAATCCTCAAGGACAGCAACCAGGTCAGCTATATCTTCTCGCGGTATGCCAAGACCAACAACGGCATCTATGCCCTGATGGACATCAAATCTCACAACGTAGAACGGCTGATGGAGCTCCACAACATCATCAGCGAGAGCGTCCACAAGGTGGAGGATATCGAGGAGAACGTCAACTCTCTTTTTTTCGCTCTCATGAATCCCGAAGACA
>CAJXSB010000443.1 GCA_913060435.1 uncultured Desulfococcus sp. | reverse complement strand
CTCGGGCCTGCCGGTCCGCCAGACCCGCTGCAGGACCTGCAGCAGGCCGGAGTCCTTTACCCCCGGGAACACCGAGCAGAGCCGCTTCCCAATGAGATCCGCCTTGGGGATGCCGTCGATCTTCTCGGCAGAGCTGTTGACATCCACAAATTCAAAATCCCTCCCGCCGTCCACCGCCCGGTACACCGCTACACCGCTGTATATGGTATCGAACAGGGACCGGCAGCTCATCTCCGCGTCCTGCACTTTATCATCCATCTCTCTTAGTTCGGTGACATCCTGGACCACGCCCAGGAGCATGGTGGGGCTGCCGTCGTCCGCATGCGCCGTCCGGGTGTATTCCTGGATGTACTTCACCCGGCCGCCGCCAAACATCAGCCGGTAGCCGGCGGCATGCGGCTTCCCGTCCTTGGCAGGGTGCCGATATCTCTGGTCGACTGCATCGCGGTCAGCCGGATGAATCCGCTCCAGAAACGCCTCATAGGTCGGGTCAAAGGATGTTTTATCGACCTCGCAGATCTCGTACAGGGAATCCGACCAATCCATCCGATAGTCGGCATACCTGAGCTCCCAGGAACCACTGCGTGACATTCTCTGCGTATCCTCGAGCTGCCGGTATTTTTTTTCAAGGGCCGCCTGGGTCGTTTTCTGGCAGGTGATGTCCACAAAGCTCAACACGGTGCCGGAATAGACCTCCGGGCTGATCTGATAGGGAGAAATCCTCATGAGATACCATTCGCCGCTGATGGTGGTCACTTCTTTCTCCATCGGCGTATGGGATGCCATGACCGCTTCGACCTCCGATACCAGGTCCACGTTGGTCAGGTTGTGGGTCAGATGGGTCAACGGCCGCCCCACATCCGATTCGAGGATGCGAATGATCCGCTGCACGTATTTGGAAAACCGTCGCACCTCACAATTCTCATCCAGGAGCATCTTGCCCACATGGCTGCTGGAGAAAAGATTTTCGATGTCATTGGTCGTTTCGGTCAGCTCCATGATCTTATGCTGGTATTCCACGTTGACCGTGTGCAGCTCTTCATTGGTCGACTGGAGCTCCTCGTTCGTGGACTGGAGCTCTTCGTTGCTGGCCAGGAGCTCTTCATTGGCGGCCTGCAGCTCTTCGTTGGAGGTCTCCAGCTCTTCGATGGTCGCCTGGAGGTTTTCCCGCGTAAACTGGAGCTCCTGCTCCAGGTCCCGGATATACTGGTCTGCCGCCTCGTCAAAGTTGTATGCGCTGTCCTCGCTCTTTTCTGCCGGCGGCACCCCTTTCATCTCTTCGATCAGCACGGCCACCAGCGCCTCCTGGCGCTGCTTCCGGGGCAGCGGCCGGACAGTCAGCTTGAAGGATGCAATGCTGTCCTGGCGATGGACGCGGATCTTGGAAAAGACCTGGGACTTCTGGGTCCGGTACACCTTCTGGATGCTGGTGGAAAGCGGGATCGACAACTCCTTGGCCGCCATCTTCGACAGGTCGTTGACGGGTTTTCCCGAGGGAAGCCGGAACAGGCCGGTGGTATCCCCGACAATGTGCTGGATCTCCATCTGCTCATTGACGATCAGGGAGACGGGGATGTAGTCGGGGTTGAGGGCGTCCACGAACCGCTGCAGGATGTTTTCGTCATCCTTGAAAAAGGGCTTGAGCCGACCGCTGGGCAGGTTCGACGAGCGGAGCAGATGGGTGTCGCGCCGGCCGTTGAACATCATCTCGGGCGATTCCAGCGGTGCGGACATCTTCCCCTTGGAGCGGTATATTTTCTGTTTGCTGCTGAGGGCTTCGAAACTGCGGGCATCCTCTCCAACGGTTTCGCTCAACCCCAGCATGAGGAGCCCTCCGGGCCGGAGGGAGAAATTGAATAGGTTGAAGATCTGCTTCTGGAGGACCGGCTGAAGGTAGATGAGCAGGTTGCGGCAGGTGATGAAATCGATATTGGTGAAGGGCGGATCCTTGATGAGATTGTGCTGGGCGAATACGATCATTTCGCGGATGCTGCGGACCACGTGAAAGTTCTCGTCCTTCCGGTAGAAATATTTGGCGATCAGCCGGCTGGAAATGTCCGCTGCGATGGACTCGGGGTACACGCCCGCACCGGCCTTGGTCACGGCGTCCCGGTCGACGTCGGTGGCGAAGATCTTGATCTCCTTGGTGATTCCCAGCGTTTCGAGGCATTCCCGTGCGGTGATGGCGACGGAGTATGCCTCCTCCCCGGTGGAGCATCCCGCGACCCAGAATCTCAATTCATGCGGATCCGAATTTTCCAGCAGCTTTGGCAGCCATTGCTCCTTCAGGCAGTTGAATGCCTCCGTGTCCCGAAAAAAGCGGGTGACGCCGATCAGGAGCTCCCGGTAGAGCGTTGCAATCTCCGACGGATTTCTCTCTCCGAACTCGGCGTATTCCTGGATGTCAAGGATCTGGTTGAAGCTCATCCGGCGCTCGATCCGCCGATGGATGGTATTGGGCTTGTAGAAGGTGAAGTCGACCTTGAAGCGCTCCCGGAGCAGGGACAATACCTTCGTCAATCCGCTTTCGTCCTCGATGGTCCTTTCCGCGCGGTTCTCCTTGGCCGTGTAGGGGTGTTTGAGATAGGCGATCAGCTGCCGGGGGATGTCTTCGGGCTTCAGGATAAAATCGGCGAGCCCGGTGGAGATGGCGGAGCGCGGCATCCCGTCGAATTTGGCGCTTTTTTCATCCTGTACGATGACGATGCCGCCCTGCTCCTTGATCGCCCGGATGCCCCGCATCCCATCGCTGCCGGTGCCGGACAGGATGATGGCGGCGGATTTTTCCCCCTGGTCTTCCGCCAGCGATCGGAAAAACACATCGATGGGCAGGTTCAATCCCCGGTTGTACTCCTGTTCGCTCAAAAAGAGCTTCCCGTGAAATATCTTGAGGTTCTTTTTGGGGGGGATCAGGTAGATGGAATTGCCCTCCACCAGCATACCGTCCTCCGCCCGGTGGACGGGAATGCTGGTCTTTTTGGAGAGGAGCTCCACCATCAGGCTCTTGTAGTCCGGGGAGAGATGCTGGACGACAATAAATGCCAGGGACGAGACCGGCGGCGCATGCTGAAAAAAGGCCTGGATGGCTTCCAGCCCCCCTGCGGAAGCGCCGATGCCGACATAGAGCGATATGCCCGAATCGGTCTCGCCGGGCAGCGGAACAACCTCGTTCCGGGTTTCTGGTTGATCGGTATCGTTTATTCTGGTCATGACCCACCCAAGGCTGCATTTTCATGTTATGTTGACAACTCAACCTTCGAGTTTCATTTACACGAACGATAGAGGTGTACTCCGGGTCCGGTTTCCGCCCCGTTAGCCGCGAGCTTTAGTGCCGCTTAGATGCAGCGGAGGAATAGCGGCCCGGACTGTCTGAGCGAAGCGAGTTTCCGGG